>CAITXW010000493.1 GCA_903896425.1 uncultured beta proteobacterium
CCTTTGCATAGCCCGTGCCAACTTCAAGACAATCTGAAAACTTCAATGAAATCATAGTGTTGCGACTTGCAATCGATTCCGTCTGCAAAAATCAACGCCGCCGAACCGGCGTTGGTGTACAAAATTTTCAGGCAGGCAAAACCGTCCCGGATAAAAACTATGAACAAAATCAATGACTTAGAAGAAATCGGCCAAGAATAAATTTGTTGTTCAATGCCTGGCACTTTTAATAAGTCTGATCGAGCGCGCGCCGCCGCCCGCACTTGTCCCGGGTTTTTGCTGGGACAATGCGCCTCATGTTTTTATTGTTTGAAGAAGCCGGAAAGTTCATGGCCGGTCGCATCTTGTCGGAAGCGGATACCTCGGCTCAAGTCGAGCTTGACAGTGGCAAGCGGGTTAAGGTCAAAGCCGCCAATTTCCTTCTGAAGTTCGAGAAGCCGGCGCCGGCGCAACTGCTCAGCGAAGCCCATACCGTCAGTCAAGGCATCGAGTTGGAGCTGGCCTGGGAGTTCTCGCCTGACGAGGAGTTTGGTTTCGCCGAATTGGCGCGTGAGTATTTCAGCGACAAGGCGACACTGGAGCAACAGGCGGGCATGCTGCTGTGTCTGTTTGAGGCGCCGCATTATTTCCGCCGTGCCGGCAAGGGGCGCTTTCGCAAGGCGCCGGCCGACATCATTGCGCAGGCCTTGGCCGCGATCGAAAAGAAAAAGCAGATTGCGCTGCAGACCGCGCAGTGGGTCGGCGAACTCAGCCAGGGTCAATGTCCGTTGGCGGTGCGCGATCAGCTGTACAAGATTTTGTTCAAGCCCGACAAGAACGCGCCTGAGTACAAGGCGGTGGTCGAAGCCTCGCGCGCCACCCATCTGGGGCCGTTGGAATTGCTGATCAAGGCGGGCGCGATCGATTCGCCTTATCAGTTTCATTGGCGGCGTTTCCTGCTGGAGAACTTTCCCAAGGGAACGGCCTTTGCCAAACTCGAGGCGCCAGTTATCCGTGACGAATTGCCGCTTTCGAACGCTCGCGCATTCTCGATCGACGATTCGGCAACCACCGAAATTGATGATGCGCTTTCGGTGCAGGGCTTGGGAAGCGGAACCATTCGCCTGGGGATTCACATTGCGGCGCCAGGCCTGGCCATTACGCCTGGCAGTCCGGTTGACCAGGTCGGTCGCCAGCGTATGTCAACCGTCTACATGCCGGGTTACAAGCTGACCATGCTGCCCGACGAGGTGGTGCAGAACTACACCTTGCAGGAGGGACGCGAATGTCCCGCGGTCTCGCTTTACCTGACGCTTGACGAGACTACACTGGAAATCAAAGGGAGCGAAACCCGTATCGAGCGGGTGTTGATTGGTGCGAACCTGCGCCATGACCAGCTCGACGCCATCGTCACCACCGAGTGGTTGGAGGATGCTGCTTTCCAGCACCGAGACGACCCGCAGGTTCTGCAACATAAGCGCCCCCAATTGGCGTTCCTTTATCGGCTGGCCAAGCACCAGAAGTTGGTGCGTGAAGTGGTGCGCGGCAAGCCCGAAACCTTTAACCGGCCCGATTACAACTTCAGACTTGTTGGCAACGAAGGGCGCGAGCCGCAGGGCACGGAGACGGTGCAGATCAGCATTCGTCAGCGCGGCGCACCACTGGACTTGATCGTCTCCGAAGCCATGATTCTGGCCAACAGCACTTGGGGCAACTGGCTGGCAGAGCTTGGTGTGCCGGCTATCTACCGCAGCCAGGCTTCGCTGCTGCCGGGCGTCAAGGTGCGCATGGGCACCAAGGCCTTGCCGCATGCCGGCATCGGCGTCAAGAGTTACGCCTGGAGTACATCGCCGCTGCGTCGCTACACCGATCTGGTCAACCAATGGCAGATCATCGCCTGCGCGCGCCACGGCAAGACGGCAGCGTTGGCGGCCCCCTTCAAGCCCAAGGATGCCGACCTGTTCGCCATCATCTCCAGCTTCGATGCGGCTTATTCCGGCTACAACGCCTACCAGGGCGCAATGGAGCGTTTCTGGACTCTCAAGTACCTGCAGCAAAACGGCATCAACGAAATCCAGGCCACGGTGTTCAAGGAAAACATGGTGCGCGCCGACGACTTGCCGCTGGTGTTGCTGGTCTCGGGCGCCAGCGGCATGCCGCGTGGCGCCTGTGTGCGCGTGCGTCTGGGCGACATCGATGAAGTGTCGCTGGATGTGAGCGGCACCGTGCTGGCGCGTCTGGACAGCCTGCGTGAGACCGTGCAGGGCGCGCCAGACAGTGGTGCTGACGAGGAAGAGGATGAGGGCGCCGTGGCAGGACCGATTGCGATTGCGCTCGACCTGCAGGAAGGCGACAGTGAAGCCGGCGCTCCGGTTGGGGTTGTACCCGCATCGTGAAGCTGAGCGCATTGAGCCCCTTTCAGCTTGCGCTTGGCGTCTCGATTGCGGTGCATGGGGTGCTGCTGACGGTGCGCTTTGTCGACCCGCAGGCCTTCAACCGTGTCTTTGAAGACACACCGCTGGAAGTTATTCTGGTCAATGCGCGAACGAACGAGCATGCACCCAAGGCGCAGGCTATTGCGCAGGCCTCGCTGGCGGGCGGCGGCGACGCCGAGCAGGGTCGTGTCACCAGTCCGTTGCCACCCGCCCCGCAGGCTGAGGCCGGCGACGACACCGAGGTGCAGACCGAGGCGCAATTGGAACAGTTGCAAGAGCGACAAAGTCTGCTGCTGGCCCAGGTCAAGGCGCAACTCGCCGCACTGCCTGCGCCCAATCTGCGTCAGCCCAGCGAAGCCGCCGACCTGGTACAGCGCGAAGAGCGGCGGCGCCAACTAAGTAAACTGCTGGCCGAAATCGAGCGGCGCATCCAGCAGGAAAACAAGAGTCCCCGCAAGCGCTACATCAGCCCGGCGACGCGTGAAAAGGACTACGCCGTGTATTACGATCACTTGCGCCGGCGCATCGAAGACAAGGGCACCGACAACTTCCCCGAGGCGGGTGGCAAGAAGCTCTATGGGGAGTTGACCATACGAGTTGAGGTTAATTTTGACGGACGGATTCATCAGATCAAGATCGTGGAAAGTTCCGGCAACCGCGCGCTCGATCTGCGTGCCGAGGCGATTGTCCGCAATGCCGGGCCCTTTGACCGATTTAACCAGGCGATGCTGCGCCAGTCTGATCAAATCGTCATGAGCTCGCGCTTCAAGTTCACGCGCGACGAAACGCTGGAAACAAGTTTTTCTTCAAGATAGAAAACGCATGCCAATTGACCTTTACTGTGTGATGGGAAATCCGGTCACGCACAGCCGCTCACCGTGGATTCATGCGCGTTTTGCCGAACTTACCGGCCAGACACTGCGTTATGAAAAACGACTGATTGCGCTCGATGCCTTTGCCGTATCTGCGCGCGCCTTTGCCGCCGAAGGCGGGCGCGGTTGCAACATCACCGTTCCCTTCAAGTTCGACGCTGCCAAACTCGCCGACCGGATCAGTGCGCGCGCGGCGCTCGCCGGGGCCGCCAACGTTTTGAGCTTTGGTGACGGCGCGATCCTGGGAGACAACACCGATGGCGCCGGTCTGGTCAGTGACCTGCAGCGCAATGCCGGCTTTGACTTGTGTGGCCGTCATCTGCTGTTGATAGGTGCAGGCGGTGCCGCCGCCGGTGTTCTGGGGCCACTGCTGCGTGAGCGCCCGGCCAGCATAACGGTGGCCAATCGTACGCTGGCGCGCGCCAGTGACCTGGTTGCGCGTCATGCAAGCCTTGCCTTGCAGCATGAGGTGGACCTGCTGGCCAGCAGCCTGGCCGAGTTAAGCGGTCAATTTGAACTGGTCATCAACGCCACCAGCAGCAGCCTGAGCGATTCGGGTGTGCCGGTGGCTGGCAGCACACTCAAATCCGGCGCTCTGGCTTACGACATGATGTACGGAGCACCAGCGCAGGGCTTCCTGACCTGGGCTGCGGAGCACGGCGCCAGTGCGCGCGATGGCCTGGGCATGTTGGTCGGGCAAGCAGCCGAGACCTTTCTAATCTGGCGTGGTGTGCGCCCGCCCGAGCTGCAGGTGCTCGTCGAGTTGCGCAGTGTCATGCAGGAGCGGTGATGAAGGTCTTGTTGCGCTGGCTCGTGTTGCTGGCTGTAGCCGTGCTGGCGCTGCAACTCTTCTTTGTGGTGCGCATTGCCGCGATGGCGCGCCTTGATCCGCAATCCACAGCCTTCCAGCGCTCCGAGGCCTTGCGCCTGCAGCGCGAGAAAGGACGCTTGCCCTGGCGCCAGCACTGGGTTCCCTATGCACGGATTTCAGATACGCTCAAGCGGGCTGTGATCGTTAGCGAGGATGATGGTTTCAGCAACCATGATGGCGTCGATTGGGATGCGCTGGAAAAAGCCTGGCAGAAGAATTCGCGCGCTGAGGCCCAAGCCGCCAAGGCCCAGGCGAGCCGCAAGCCCGCCGCCGGTAGCAAGCCGGTGCCGCGTGCGCCCAAGGTGGTTGGCGGTTCCACCATCACGCAGCAATTGGCAAAGAATCTTTTTCTGTCTGGAGAGCGAACGCTGTTACGCAAGGGGCAGGAGTTTGTGTTGACCCTGCTGCTGGAAGCCTTGCTCGACAAGCAACGCATTTTAGAAATCTACCTTAACAGCGTGGAATGGGGCGAGGGTGTTTTCGGCGCCGAGGCTGCGGCCCAGCACTACTTTCGCAAATCGGCCTCGGACCTCGGGGCATACGAGGCCGCAAGGTTGGCGGTCATGCTGCCGCGTCCCAAGTATTTTGAAAGATTGCCCAACTCCAGCTACCTGGCCGAGCGCGCCCAGCACATTGCCGGTCGACTGGGTGGCGCCGAGTTGCCCTGAGTGCCGGCCAAAGTGGGCCGACTTGCCTCTGTATCATTGCTCCCATGCGCGCCAAGTTGATGAGCTACTTCCTGCTGGGTCTAATCCGTGTACTGACCGGCTCGCAGGCACGCTGGTATGGCTGTCCGCCCAAGGCCGAGCAGCGCATTTATTTTGCCAACCACCAAAGTCATGCCGATCTGGTGATGATCTGGGCCGCGTTGCCCAAGGATTTGCGCAAGCGCACGCGCGCCATCGCAGCCAAGGATTACTGGACCAAGACGCCGTTTCGGCAATGGATTACCACGGCGGTATTCAACGTCATCTTTGTGGCGCGTGACCGCACTGCCGAAGAGGATCCTCTGGAGCCGTTGTTCGAGGCATTGGCGCAGGGCGATTCAATCATCCTGTTTCCGGAAGGCACGCGCGGCAACGCCGATCAGCCGCAAGCCTTCAAAGCCGGGCTTTACAACCTGGCCTGCCGTTTTCCCGCGATTGAACTGGTGCCGGCCTGGATTAACAACGTGCAGCGCGTCATACCCAAGGGTGAATATGTTCCGGTGCCGGTGTTGTGCTCGGTCACCTTCGGCGCGCCGATTCATCTGGAAGAGGGTGAAGAGCGACGTGCATTTCTGGACCGTGCCCGCAATGCGGTGATCGCTCTACGCGACATTTGAACGACCATGTACCAGTTACTCAAGCAATTCAACGTCAACCAGCAGATTGGCGCCCTGTTCACGCTCGTTTTTGGTCTGCTGTTGCTGGCCAGCGTCGTCGCGGTGCTGCTGTCCATGCGTGAATTCGGTGACAGCCATCGGGCTGAGCAGCAGCGCGCCGAGCTTGACAACATGGAAGGACTGCTGCGAACCAGCTGGCTCGTGATGCTGGTGTTCTGGGTCGGCTGGTTGACCGGCGACTGGGTTGCGCTGGTTTTGTTCGGTTTGGTGTCCCTGTTTGCGCTGCGCGAATTCATGACCCTGTCGGTAACCCGGCGCGGCGACCACCGCAGTCTGGTGCTGGCGTTTTTTGTCGTGCTGCCGGCGCAGTACACGTTGGTCGGCTACGAACTCTTCAACCTGTTTACTGTCTTTATTCCGGTCTATGTGTTTCTGGCCATCCCGCTGATCAGTGCACTGGCCAATGACCCGCAGCGTTTTTTGGAACGCAATGCCAAACTGCAGTGGGGCATCATGGTCTGCATTTACGGCATGAGCCATGTGCCGGCTCTGCTGCTGCTCGACTTTCCGAACTACGACAAACGCAATGCTTTCCTGATCTTCTTTTTGGTGCTGGTGGTGCAGACCAGCGCGGTGGTACAGCACCTGGCCTCGCGCACGCTGCGCAAAGTGCCAGCAGCACCTGACATCAGCCAGAGTTTCAACTGGCCGAGTTGGTGGATCGGCGTTATGGTGGGCAGTGTGCTGGGCGGCTTGCTGGCCGGCATTACACCCTTTGTGCCGGGCCAGGCATTTGTCATGGCATTTATCGCCTGCAGCGCTGGATCGTTCGGGCATCTGGTGATGAAGGCCCTCAAGCGCGACCGCGGTATTCCGATCTGGCGCGGCCAAGGGACGGCCGTCACCGGCGCCAGTGGATTGCTGGACCGGGTCGATGCGCTGTGTTTTGCGGCGCCGGTTTTCTTCCATTCCGTGCGCTGGTACTTTGGACTTTAGCCCGTGAGAATTCTCGGCATTGACCCCGGCCTGCGCAGTACCGGCTTTGGTGTGATCGACGTTGAGGGCTCGGACCTGAGTTACGTTGCCAGCGGCACCATCAGCACAACACATCTGGAAAAGGCGCAGTTGCCGGCACGCCTCAAAGTGTTGTTCGATGGCGTCAGCGAAGTTGCGCAGCGTTACCAGTGCGATGCAGCCTCGGTCGAAATCGTGTTCGTCAATGTCAACCCGCAGTCCACCTTGCTGCTGGGGCAGGCGCGCGGCGCCTGCGTCACGGCCCTGGTGCATGCTGATTTGCCGGTGGCCGAATACACCGCACTGCAAATGAAGCAAGCCGTGGTCGGCTACGGCCGTGCCGACAAAACCCAGGTGCAGGAGATGGTGCGCCGCCTGTTGGCATTGCCGGGCCTGCCCGGTCCGGACGCCGCTGATGCGCTGGGTCTGGCCATCACCCACGCGCACGCCGCCAAGGCCATGGCGCGGCTGGCGCAGGCCGATGGCGTCATCGGCGCTGGCAGTGGCAAATACAAGGCCGGCCGCAGCCGCTAAGCCTGCATCAGGCCGGTGCGCGCTGAGGGTAAGATAGCTTCACAAGATGATGTCATCGCACTGATCACAAGGGATTTTCATGAGCCAGAAACCAAGCACCTCCATTCGCGCTGTCGCCCTGGTTGGCCACGGTGCCGTTGGCAAGACCACCCTGACCGAGAGTCTGCTAGCCGCTAGCGGCGCCATCAAGAACCGCGGCAGCATTGAAAAAGGCAATACCGTTTGCGATTTCGATCCGATCGAAAAAGAACTCGGCCATTCCCTGCAGTCTTCGCTCGTCACATTCAGCTGGAATGATGCCGAGATTCAACTGATCGACACCCCCGGCTACCCCGACTTTGCCGGGCAATCCATGAGCGCGTTGGCCGCTGTTGACACCGCCCTGGTTGTGATCAACGCGCAAACCGGAATCGAACTGGCGACCGAGCGCATGTTCACACTGGCCGGCGAGCGCAATCTGTGCCGCATGATCGTCATCAACAAGATCGACGCCGACAACGTCGACCTGCCGGCCTTGGTCAATGACATCCGTGAACGCTTTGGCAAACAATGTTTGCTGCTGGATTTGCCGTCCCACAATGGGAAGGACGTGGTTGAACTGCTGGGCCATGATGACGGCGAGAGCGACTTTGCGTCGGTCGCCGCCGAACACCGCAGCCTGATTGACCAGATTGTCGAAGAGGACGACAGCCTGATGGCGCGCTACCTCGAAACCGGCGCCGACCCCAGCCTGGAAGAATTGCACGCGCCTTTCGAGCAGGCTTTGCGCGCGGGGCACCTGATCCCTATTCTGTTTGCTTCAGCCAAGACCGGTGCTGGCATTCCACAACTGCTCGACGCCCTGGCGCGTCTGGCGCCCAATCCGGCCGAGGGCAATGCGCCACCGTTCTACCGTGGCGAGCCCGGCGAGCCGGCGCAGGCGTTCCAGGCGCAGCCCGACGATGAATTGCATGTGCTGGCCCATGTTTTCAAAGTGGTGATCGACCCCTTCATTGGCAAACTCGGCGTCTTTCGCGTGCACCAGGGCACGATCCGGCGCGACGCCCAATTGTTTGTTGGCTCCGGCAAGCGCCCCTTCAAGGTGGGCCACTTGTACCGTTTGCAGGGCAAGGACTACGTCGAAGTGGCAGCGCTGGTGCCGGGTGAACTCGGCGCTGTGGCCAAGGTCGAGGAGATTGAGTTCGATTGCGTGTTGCACGATTCCCACGAGGAAGACCATATCCACCTCAAGCCACTGAGTTTTCCACAACCGATGCAGGGTCTGGCGGTGCAGACGCGGCGCAAGGGTGACGAGCAACGTCTGTTCGAGATCCTGCACAAGCTCGAACTCGAAGACCCCTGCTTCAAGGTTGAGCGCCATCCTGGCACGAACGAGACTGTGATCCGGGGTCTGGGTGAAATGCATTTGCGTGCCAAGCTCGCGCGCATGCAGCAGCAGTACAAGCTTGAGCTCGATACCAGCGCACCCCAGATCGCGTACCGTGAAACTATCACGGCCCTGGCCGAAGGCCACTGCCGGCACAAAAAGCAAAGCGGCGGCGCCGGCCAGTTCGGTGAAGTGATGCTGCGCGTCGAACCACTGGCAGGCGGTGTCGGCTTTGAGTTTGTTGACATCGTCAAGGGCGGCGTCATCCCCGGCGTCTTCATGGCGGCGGTGGAAAAAGGCGTGCGCCAGGCGCTGGCCGAAGGCGTGGTGGCGGGTTATCCGGTGCATGACATCCGTGTCACGGTGCACGATGGCAAAACGCACGCTGTGGACGGCAAGGATATTGCCTTCACGTCAGCCGGACGCAAGGCGACCATCGATGCGGTGCGCAATGCGTATCCGATCGTGCTTGAACCCATGGTCGATATCGAAGTGCTGGCACCCGAGTACAGCATTGGAGACCTCACGGGTGACCTCGCCAGCAAGCGCGGCCAGGTAACCGGTACGCAACCGCGCGCAGCTGGCAGCGTGGCCATCAGCGCGTTGATTCCGTTGGCCGAACTCGACGAATACCAGGGTCGCCTGAAATCGCTCACGGCTGGGCAGGGTTCCTATAGCATCAACTTTTCGCATTACGCTCAGGTTCCCGATGCCACGCAGCGGTTGCTGGCGAGCAAGTACAAGGCGGCGGACCTGGATGACGAGTCTGCAACCGGATCCACCAGATGAGCCGTATTCTGATCGCCTACTCAACCACCGATGGCCACACGCCACGCATTTGCGAGCGACTCAAACAAGTCATTGAACAGCAGGGACATAGCGCGACGGTGGTGGCCTTGGCGCAGGCCGAGGCGCTGGACTTGCCGTCCTTTGACACGCTGGTTATCGGCGCCAGCATTCGTTATGGCAAGCACCAGCCGCAGGTGGCGCAATTCATCTCGCGCCATCAAGCCCTGCTTGATGGCAAAGCGAATGCTTTCTTCACCGTCAACATCGTGGCGCGCAAGCCGGAGAAGAACCGGCCTGAAACCAACCCTTACCTGATCAAGTTCCTGCGGCAGATTACGTGGAAACCCAAACTGTTGGAAGTCTTTGCCGGCAAGCTGGACTATCCAAGTTACGGTTTTGTGGACCGCACCATGATCCGCTTCATCATGTTGATGACCAAAGGTCCAACCGACCCGACGGCGGTGGTTGAATTCACCGACTGGCAGCAGGTCGAGGCCTTCGGCCGCCGGCTCAGCGAGTTGAGCCGGGGCTGAGGATGTTTCCGGAATTCATAATTTATCGAACATAAACGGGGTTGTCATTGCGGGCTTGACCCGCAACCCATGGATGCCGGATCAAGTCCGGCATGACAACCTCTGCCTTTGGGTGCGCGATGATTTCTGAAACGCTGAGCAATCAGGGTTTGGTTTTCCCGAGTTGTCCAAGCCCACTGCCGGACTTGCTGCGGGCCTCTGCGATTTCGGTTTCGACCTGTTTGGCATCGGGTGAGCCCGGAGGCAGCACGGTCAGCACGCGTTCCCAGTACAAAATTGCTTGCTTGTAGTCAGCGCGCCGGTAGGCGGCGGAACCTGCGAGCATCAGCGCCACCGGGTGTTTCGGGTCCAGTGCCAGCGCCTTGTTGACCAGGGTCAGTGGACGTCCTTCCATTGTGTTCGTGCGCATGGCGATCAGGTCGGCGTATTGCGTCAGCAGGTCCGGGTCCTTGTCGACCACTTTGCTCGCCTTGCCATAGGCGTCTTCGGCTTCGGGCAAGCGCCCCTGTGTCTTGTAGGCGCGTGCCAGGCGGACCCAGCCGGCTGCATCGTCCGGGTTGGTCTTCAGGCGCGCAGCCAGACTTTCGACCATCTGGTTGATTTTCTCAGGGGTCATGCCCGCCGCAGCAGCCGGATCAACCGGCGGCAGTTTGCCAGCTTCGCCACCCCCTGCCGGCGCACCAGCAGCGGCTGGCAGACCGGCCTTGGCGCGGGCGTCGGCAATATCGGCTTGCACTTGCTGTGCGTCGGGCGAAGCGGGGTCCAGCACGGCCAGCAGTTTTTCCCACTGGGCCACAGCCAGCTTGAAGTTAGAGCGGCGATAGGCGGCAACGCCCGACATCATCAGGCCCATCGGATGCTGCGGGTTCAAGGCCAGCGCCTTGTTGACCATCTCCAGCGGCTTGCCTTCAATGTTGTTGTTGGCGCGCACTGCCAACAGATCGGCGTAATCGACCAGCAAATCGGGTTCGGTATTGACGAGGTCACCGGCTTTCAGGAAGGCTTGCTCGGCTTCGGGGAAGCGCCCCATCACCTTGTAAGAGCGCGCCAGCATGGCCCAGCCCTTGGGGTCGTTGGGCTTTTCCTTCAGGCGTACGGCCAGTTTGTCGATCATTTGCGTAACCTGGTCTTCGCTGGCTTTTTGAGTTGCCACCGGGTCGATCGCCTCGGGTGCGCCCAGCCACCAGTACATTCCGGCGGCGCCCAGCGGCAGCAGCAGCGCGATCACGACGGCGGTACGCCGCGCCGTGAAGAAACCTTGTCCAGCGCCAATCTGCACTGGGGCCGGCTCTTCGGTGTCGTCGAGCAGACGCAGCTGCAACTCGTCCTTGTTGGCTTCACAGTCAGCGGCAGAGATGATGCCGCGCGCCAGATCCCGCTCCAGCGTTTCGAGTTGATCGCGGTAAATCGAGGCGTTCAGTCGCTGGCTTGAAACACCGGCACCGCCGGCGGGCCACAAGAGTGGGCGCACCAGCCAGGCCAGTGCCAGCAGTGTCAACACCACTGCGATTGCGATAAAAGCTGTCATGAGGAGGTTTCCGTATCTTTGAGGAGAGACTGTGCTTTGTTGCGTTGCTCCGGATTAAGTGCAGCCGGTGCCGCGCTGCGCAGGTTGCGCCGCACGGTGCGCACCAGCACCACGATGGCGGCAATCAGTAGCAGGAAGGGGCCGAACCACAGCATCCAGGTCATGGGCTTGACCGGCGGGCGGTAGCGCACAAAGTCGCCGTAGCGGCTGACCATGTATTCCATGATTTCAGCATCGGACTTGTTGGCCTTGACCAGGGTGCGCAGTTCACGGCGCAAATCCATGGCCAGATCGGCGCGCGAGCCGGCCAGCGATTCGTTCTGGCAAACCAGGCAACGCAGTTCTTCGGAGATGGCGATCATGCGCTGCTCGACGATTGGGTCTTCAGCCAGCGGTACCGCTTCACCGGCCCAGGACGAGAAGGCGCAGTGCAGCGCCAGAATCAATGCCAGGCAGTATTTCATTTTTCCAACTCCCGTACCAGCGGCAGGATCTTGTCGCGCAGTGCTTCTTCCGTTATCGGGCCGATTTGCTTGTAGCGGATGACGCCAGCCTTGTCGATCAGAAAACTCTCGGGTACGCCATAGACACCAAAGTCAATGCCGATGCGACCATCGCGATCGGTCACCGACAGGTCATAGGGGTCACCATAGCGCGCCAGCCATTGCAGGCCGTCGACGTTCTGGTCCTTGTAATCGAGTCCGATGACTGCAATGGTTTTGGTCTTGGCAAACTCCACCAGGATCGGATGTTCCTGCCGGCAGGCCACACACCACGAAGCCCAGGTGTTGAGAATCCAGACCTTGCCCAGCATGTCTTTCGCCGAAAACTGCTGGCCGGGCGATTTCAGTTGCGGCGCCGTGAACAGCGGCGCGGGTTTGCCGATCAGGGGCGATGGAATCTCATGCGGATCGCGCGTCAGACCGATCTCCAAAAATACCACCAGAACTGCAAAGAGTCCGAGCGGAATTAATGCCTTCATTTTCATGCCGCGACTCCCTTCGCATGGGTTGGCGCCGTGGCTGCCGCCTTGCGGCGGTAGCGCCGATCCAGCGCCGCCAGGGCGCCACCGACCGCCATCAACAAGCTGCCGTACCAGATCCAGGTGACAAAGGGCTTGTGGTAGACCCGCATCGCCCAGGCCGGCGTGGCGCTGTCTTCGAGTCGTTCGCCAAGTGCTACATAAACGTCACGTGTCAGATTGCTGTCGATGGCGGTTTCGGTCATCGGCATGGTGGAGGAGAAATAGGTCCGCTTCTCCGGCTCCAGTGTGCGCAGCACCTTGCCGTTCTTGATCAATTCGACGACACCGCGATCAGCCGTGTAATTCGGGCCGGGCACCTCGCTGATGCCCTTCAGGCGGAAGGTATAGCCTCCCACTTCGACCGTGTCGCCAACCGCCATGCGCACGTCTTTTTCGGTTTCATAACCCTTGACCATGGTGATTCCGACAACGCAGATCGCAATGCCGATGTGCGCCAGGTGCATGCCCCAATAGGCCAGCGGGATGACCCGCCAGTTGCTGGTGCTCTTGAGCTGGCGGTAGATGTGCTGGAACGAGGTCAGCACGATCCAGAATACCAGGGACAACGCGAGTGCCACCAGCCACGACCAGGGGCCGGCGAGCAGCGGTGCGCCGCAGCCCAGCAGCACGGACACGGCAGCGACCGGGCCGAGTTTTTTGGCCAGTTCGGCCACGCTGTCGTTTTTCCAGCGGGCAAACGAGCCCACCACCATGAAGAACAGCACTGGCAGCATGATGGGTGCGAACACGGCATTGAAATAAGGCGGGCCCACCGAGAGCTTGCCCAGATTGAGCGCGTCGATGATCAGCGGGTACAGCGTGCCCAGCAGCACGGCGGCGGCGGCGGTGGTCAGCAGTACGTTGTTGACCAGCAGAAAGGTTTCGCGCGAGATCAACGAGAAGGCGCCGCCTGAGCGCACCTTGCCGGAACGTGCCGCGAAAAGCGTGAGCGAACCGCCGACCACGGCGGCCAGAAACAGCAGGATGAAGACGCCGCGTTTGGGGTCAGTGGCAAAGGCGTGGACCGACGTCAGCACGCCCGAGCGAACCAGGAAGGTTCCCAGCAGGCTGAGCGAAAAACCGATGATCGACAGCATGATGGTCCAGCTGCGAAACAAGCCGCGCTTTTCTGTCACGGCCAGAGAATGGATCAGCGCCGAGCCGACCAGCCAGGGCAGGAAAGATGCGTTTTCAACCGGGTCCCAAAACCACCAGCCACCCCAGCCCAGTTCGTAATACGCCCACCAGGAACCCATGGCAATGCCGATGGTCAGGCAGATCCAGGCCGCCGTGGCCCAAGGCCGCGTCCAGCGTGCCCAGGCCGCATCAAGTCGGCCGTTGAGCAGCGCTGCAATCGAGAAAGCAAAGGGTACGGCCATGCCGACATAGCCCATGTACAGCATGGGCGGATGAAACACCAGGCCCGGGTCCTGCAACAGCGGGTTCAGGTCGCGCCCTTCCGCCGGGATTTCGACCAGGCGCAGAAACGGGTTGGAGGTGATCAGCATGAACAGCAGAAAGCCCACCGCCACCAGTGCCAGCACCGCCAGCACGCGCGACACCATGACATCAGGCAGTTGGCGGGAGAACAGCGAAACCGCCATCATCCAGGTGCACAGCATCACGAACCAGAGTAGCAGCGAGCCCTCGTGGCCGCCCCAGACACCGGCGATGCGGTAGATGTCGGGCAACTTGGTGTTGGAGTGCTGCGCCACATACGAGACCGAGAAGTCGTTGGTAAAGAAAGCGTAGGTGAGGCAGCCAAAGGAAATGACCGCCAGCAGCCAGAGTGCCTGCGCGCCCGGTCGTGCCAGCGCCATCCAGTCGGCTCGCCCCTGCTGACCGCCGATAACGCCCAGGGTGCCCAGGGCCAGCGCCACAAAGAGGGCCAGAATTAACGCAAAGTGACCAATTTCAGGAATCATGGTTTATCCAATTCAGGTACGGGCAGATATGAATGTCTAACCGACCAAGTTCTACTTGAGTGACTTGACGGTCTTGTCGAGCTGTGCCTGGTCGAGCGCAGCCTTTGCTTCGGGCGGCATGTAGTTCTCATCGTGCTTGGCCAGAACCTCCGTTGCGACAAACTTGCCGCTGGCGTCAAACTTGCCTTGTGCTACCACGCCTTTGCCTTCCTTGAACAGGTCGGGCAGGATGCCGGTGTATGTCGTTGGCACTTCCTTGGCGGTATCGGTCACGACAAAGGAAACGGTCAGGTTGTTGCGTTTGACCGAACCTTCCTTGACCAGGCCGCCAATGCGAAAGGTCCGGCCCTTGGGCGCCTCGCCGGCAGCAACCTGCGTTGGCGAGAAGAAGAACACCAGATTGCTCTGGAAGGCGTTGAGCACAAAATAGGCGGCGATGCCCAGTGCGAGCAGGGCGCCAATGATGATGGCAGCGCGTTTGTGACGGGGTTTCATGACGGGTTTCTTTCGGAAAGGAGTTCAGTGCGCAGTTCCTGCAATATGGCTTTGCGCCGTGCCCGCAGCAACAGCACTTCGCCGGCCACGACCACGGCTGTCAGGCCGAAACTACCCCAGACGTAGAGGCCATAGCCGCCCATGGCAAAAAATTCGGAGACGCTATTCCAGTGCATGTTTGACCCACTCCGTATGACGTTCACGTTCGAGAATAATGTTGCGCACCCGCAGCAGCGCGATCGTGATCGCGTACATCCAGCAGGCCACGACCATGATCAGCATGCCCCACAACATGGTCGAGGCCATGGTTGGCGAGCGCGTCAGCGAGACCGATGCGCCCTGGTGCAAGGTGTTCCACCACTTGACTGAAAAATAGATGATGGGCACGTTGACCACGCCCACCAGCGCCAGCACGGCGCAGGCCTTGTCGGCGCGGCGTGGGTCATCGATGCTGGCTTGCAGCGCCAGAAAGCCCAGGTACAGGAATAGCAGGATCAGCTCCGATGTCAGTCGCGCATCCCAGACCCACCAGGCGCCCCACATCGGCTTGCCCCAAAGCGCGCCGGTGACCAGTGACAAAAAGGCAAACAGCGCGCCAGTGGGTGCCAGCGCCGAGGCCATCATGCCTGAGAGCCGGGTGTTGAAGGCCAGGCCAAAGCCCGCCCAGGCTGCCATCACGATGTAGATGAACATCGACATCTGCGAAGTTGGTACGTGAACGAAGATGATGCGATAGCCCTCGCCCTGCTGCGCGTCGGTCGGCGCGACGAAGAAGGAAATCCACAAGCCGACAGCCGTCAACAGCGTCGCCAGCGTGGCAAACCAGGGCCACATGCGGCCGGCCAGGTTGTAGAAATTCTGCGGCGAGGCAAATTTAAACCAGTGAATCACTTGAGTATTCATTCCAGGGAGATCCTCAGGGCTGTCGTCGTGGCCAATGGCGCAAAAAAGACGGAGAGTACGAACAAGGCTGCCAGCAAGGACAGGTGGCCGCCAAAACCGAGTCCGGCGGCGTCGGCTTCCACGGCGCCGGCGCCAAAGATCAGGACCGGAATATACAACGGCAGAATCAGCAGGGAAAGCAATACCCCTGC
>CAITXW010000494.1 GCA_903896425.1 uncultured beta proteobacterium
AGAAGGCTTCAACGCGCACCCGCGTCAGCTTCGAAGCCGGCATGTACCAGATGGGTGGCAGCGTGGTGCACCTGACCACCGGCGACAGCCAGCTCGGTCGCTCCGAGCCGATCGACGACAGCGCCAAGGTCATCAGCCGCATGGTCGATCTGGTGATGATCCGCACCTACGAGCAAACCAAGATCGAGCGCTTTGCCCAGCACTCGCGGGTCCCGGTGATCAACGGTTTGACCAATGAGTTCCACCCGTGCCAGATTCTGGCCGACATCTTCACCTACATCGAGCACCGCGGCTCGATCGCCGGCAAGACCGTGGCCTGGGTCGGTGATGGCAACAACATGGCCAACACCTGGCTGCAGGCCAGCGAAATTCTGGGCTTCAAGGTCCACGTCAGCACGCCCGGCGGCTATGAGGTTGACCAGTCGATTGCCGGTCTGCGCTCAGCCGAAAGCTACCAGGTTTTCAACGACCCGATGCAAGCCTGCGCTGGCGCTGATCTGGTCACTACCGACGTCTGGACCAGCATGGGCTACGAGGCCGAGAACGAGGCGCGCAAATTGGCGTTCAACAACTGGTGTGTTGACGCCGAGATGATGAGTGTGGCCAAGCCCGACGCCCTCTTCATGCACTGCCTGCCCGCGCACCGCGGCGAGGAAGTGCAGGCCGATGTCATCGACGGCCCGCAGTCGGTAGTCTGGGATGAAGCCGAAAACCGCCTTCATGCGCAAAAGGCGCTGATGGAGTTTTTGCTGCTGGGCCGGCTTTGAGACTTTGTGGGACAGACCGCAGGACAGTAGCCCGTATGAAGCCGCAGGCGTAATACGGGAACACCTGAGCATCAAGGCAACAACGCCGGCGTCAGATCACCCATTTTGGCGCGCACACCGGGCAGCGGCGGCAGGTCGAAGCGCTTGCTGATGAACTTCAAAATCGACGTCGTGTCGTAAGGCGTCGAGTCGATGAAACCGCGCTTCACGTGCGGGCCAATCAGCAAGGCCGGAATCCGTGAGCCCGGGCCCCAACGGTCACCCCAGCCTGAGCCTTGCGGCGGCGGCACATGGTCCCAGTAACCACCGTTCTCGTCGTAGGTCACGATCACCAGCAGGTTCTTCCACTGCGGACCGGCGCGCAGTTGTTCCAGCAGGCCCGCCATGTGCGCGTCGCCTGAAACGATATCGGTATACGACGGATGCTGGCTGTCGCGCCCGGCCGGTTTGTAGAACGAAACCGCGGGCAACTTGCCGGCCACGATGTCAGCCACAAAATCATCGCCGTCTTTCAGGTGCAACGCGCGATCCGGTGTGCCCGGTGCGTAGCGGGCGAAGTAGTTGAAAGGCTGGTGGTGCGGCTGAAAATTCGGTGAGTTCTCAGCGCGCTCGTAGATGATTTTCCGTTTGGCATCGGGTGCCTGCATGCCATCGCTCAGCGCCGCGTTCCAGCCACCGGCGTACCAGGCCCAGGAGACGCCCTTGGCCGAGAGCATGTCCCCAATCGTGGTCGCTGTTTGGGGCGGCGTCGGCTCACCCGCATCGAAAAAAGCCGTGCGAAAACCCCTGGGATTGGCGTGCGTCGCGGGGCCATCGGCTGCAGGTGGGATGCCGCTGGGCTGATAGGGTGGCTGCGTCGTGTTGACCGACCAGCCATCGGGCGTGACGCTGCGACCCAGACTGTTGCTGACGACCTGCACGGCAGCGACACTGGCCGATGGCGAGCCGGGTCGCTTCGCCAGTTTGCCAGCGGCATCAAGTTGCACACGCATGCTGGCCGGCGCCTCGGTGTAACGCGGCGTGCAGGCGCAGATCAGCCACTGGTGGTTCAGGTAGGAGCCACCAAACGCCGCCTGAAAAAAGTTGTCCGCCAGCGTGTACTCGCGCGCCCATTGCCAGAGCTTGGAGGAACTGCCGTCGTAGTGCCCCATGGTCCAGCCACCGACCGCAGACATCGCTGCAAACAGGTTGTTGGCGCCGCCGTTGATCTGCTCCTGGTGAAAGAAGAAATCATGCGTCGGGCTCGGCACGATGCTCGTCGGCGCCCGATTCACCGGTGCGTTGTCAATGCGAAATGGCGCATTGGGCAAGCGCGGGTATCGGGCATCCGGTTTGCCGTCGCGGCCGAACACCAGCAACTCGGCCAATGGCTTGCCATCGTGGTCAAGTTGCGTGCGCTGCTGCGCCGTTGCGCTGGCGATGCCATTGGCGCCGGGGAAAAGCCCATACAGGTTGTCGAAACTGTGGTTCTCGGCGTAGATGACGACCACGTTCTGAATCCGCTGCAGCGCTGTGCCGGTGTCAGCCGCAGCGTGCGCGGCAGTCCCCGTCAGGATGGCAAAAAAGACGACGCATGCGCCCAGAGACACCCCAGGCAGCGCGAGAAAACGATTCATCTCAAGTGGGTCCGTTGTAAAGCCAGGGCAGGTCCAACAAGCGCTCACCGAGCATCTTCATCGCTGCATCGCGCCCCCAGCGCACCAGTCCGGTGGCGTGAAAAATCTTCCCATTGCGCAGCGCGCCGGCCTGCACCCGCGCGTTGCGCTGCCAGCGTGCCTGGGCGTAAGCCTGCAGCGCGGCGGGCAGATCCGCTCCAGCATTTGCCAGCGCCTGCGCCAGTGCGTGCGCGTCCTCGATCGCCATGCCAGCGCCCTGCGCCAGAAACGGCACCATCGGGTGCGCCGCGTCGCCCAGCAGCGCTACCCGGCCCTGCGCCTGCTCGTGCGCACCTCGCATCGGTGGGCGAATGCTCAAGCCCCACAAGCGCCAGTGGTCGATGGCGTGAACCAGTTCCCACAGCGGCGCGCAAACACCGCCCAGACTCGAACGCAACTGGGCGGCGTTGGCGTTGTGATCCCAGGAGGCAAGCTCATCGCTGACGCGGCCATGCACGATGGCCACGACATTGAGCCACTCGCCGCCGCGCACCGGATACTGAACCAGGTGCATGTGCGGCCCGAGCCAGGCCGTTACCTGCTGCGAGCGCAGACGCTCGGGCAGCGTGCGTTGAACCACCATGGCCCTGTACGCCAGTTGCCCGGTCGCCACCGGCGCGCCGTCATGCAGCAGTTGCTGGCGCACACGGCTCCAAGCCCCATCAGCGCCCAGCAGCACATCGGCGTGCAAAGCACGGCCATCGGTGGTGTGAACCGTGACACCAACGCCATCCTGCTCAAAATGGTCGAACTCGCTGGCGACTTGCAGTTGCACGCCCGCCTGCTGTTGCACGGCCGCCAGCAGCAGCGCCTGCAAATCCGCGCGGTGGATGGTGGCGTAGCGGGCGCCGTAGCGTTTCACACTTTGCGCACCGAGTTGCAACACACCCAACTCGGCACCGGTTCGCGCACTGCGCACCTGCAAGCGCGGCGGAAAAGCAGCGACTGCCGCCAGCGCGTCCTGCAAGCCCCAGGCGTCAAGCAACTTGACCACGTTGGGCCCGAGTTGAACGCCGGCACCAACCTCGGTAAATTCACTGGCGCGCTCCAACAGCTCAACCTCGGCGCCAGCACGCGCACAAGCCAACGCCGCCGCCAAGCCACCGATACCGCCACCCACCACCAACATTTGTTTTTTCATTGCGCTCTATTTTGCCAGTTCACCCGGATTCGACGGGGCCGACGCGGCCTCGCCCTGCCCCGCCATCTCGCGCATTTGCTGGTCAAGGTCCTGCTCGGACATGGGTGTGATCAACGCTGCCGGTGTGATCGCGGCATCGAGCCGGTGCACCGTCCACGGCGCCACAAAGACCAGCAGCGTGACGGCGCACTGCACCACGATGAAGGGCAGCAAGGCACGCAGCAAGGCGCCAATGCCTACCGCGCCAAGCCCGGCGCGTGCACGGGCGATCAGCACCGCGTAGCCCATGGGCGGAATCAGAAAACTCAGTTGCAGCACCAGCAGCAGCAAAACAGCGGTCTGCTGCGCATCCCCCAGCATGGCAATCAGCGGCGGCGCGATGATCGGGATGACGACAAAGATCATCTCGAAGGCATCGAGAACCCAGGCGCACAAGGCCACCGCCAGCAGCACCAGCGCCGCCGTTGTCTGCGGCGACAACGCCGAATGCAGCAGCACCTCGGCAAGCCAGCGGTCCGTTCCCATCAGGCGAAAGATCAAGCTGAAGGTCGTGGCACCCACCAGCAACGCAAACAGCGCGCCACTCAGGGCCAACGTATCGCCGAGCACGATGCGCCACTGCGCCCAACTCAGCGCACGCGAGGCCAACGCGCCCGTCAGCAACAGCACGCAGCCAGTGGCCGCCGCCTCCACCGCATAGAGCTTGCCGGCAAACACGGCCCCCAGCAGCGTGATGATGGTCAGCACCACCAGCAGCGAGACCGCGCTCTGCATACCGCTGGCGCGCGCGGGCAAGGCGTCATCGCGCTCTTCCCGCACAGCCCGTGCGCGCCACCAGGCAACAAGCGCCCACAGCAGCAGCACGCACAAGGCCGGCAACAGCGCCGCGTTGAAGACATCCTGCGTGTTCACGATGCGCTGCGTGCCCAGCACAAAACCCGGCAGGTTGCTGGCTTCGGTATGGGCGCGCAGCATGGCGTCGCCGAGCAGGATCAGCACCAGCGAGGGCGGCACGACGACACCGATGGTGGCCGCCACGCTGATCAGCGCTGTGGCACGCGCTGCCTGCATGCGCCCCAGGCGCGGCGCCACCAGGCGCGCCAGCAATGCGGAGCTTGATGCCACCGAGCCATTCATGGGCGCGATCAGGGCCCCCACGCCAAGTGCGGCCAGACTGGCGCCGGCACCGCTGCGCCGCAGCAGCCGCTCAAAATTCGAGAACAGACGGTCCGCCACCGTCAAGTGCTGCAACAGCACGCCAACGAAAACATAGAGCGGCAGCGCCTGCAGCAAATCGTGTTCGAGCAGACCCACCATGCGCATCGGCAGCGCGACCAGGATCGACAGGTCGATGCTGCCCACCACGAGGCCGATGGCGGCAAAGGCGCTGGCAACACCGATCAGCAAGGCCCATACCGGCAGACCGGTGAGCGCGATCAGCAGGCCCAGCGAGAGCAGCATCCACAGGCCCGCTGTTGCCGCTGGCATCCCCATCATGGCGCCCGCCGCGCTGCGCGCCAGGACTGCACAGCGTCGATCAGAACCAGCAGCAGCAAAACGCCCAGCGCCATCTTGATCAGGAAATAGCCCGGCGTCAGCGTTTCCCCAAAGCGGTCCAGATGCAGCACCGAAGCCGCGATCAGGGGGGCGGCGGACCACAGCATGAACAACAACCACGGCCCCAGACACAGCAGCATCAGTCCGGCACGCCACACCCTGGCGCGGCGCGTGGCCGCCCGTTGGCTGCGCGGTGCCGCCAGATGGGTGTTCGCACGCGATGCCGCCGTGATGCCGACCGCCACATAAAGGGCAAACAGAATCTGCGCCGTGTCATTGGCGCGCAACGAGCCGGCCTGCACCCATTCGCGCAGCGGCCACTGGGCAAACAACAGCAAGGACAGAGGCAACACCAGCAGACTCGCCAGCAGAAGCACCCTCGGCAGCAAACGCCCGCGTGGCGCCAGTCCCTGCTCACTCACTGAAACCTCGCAATCACGGCGGTTGGCAGAATGGCAATCAAGCGCGCCACCAAGGCCCAGGGCCAGCGCGGCACGGTGGCACATTCGACCCGTTTCTCAATCAGGTCCACCAGCAACTTGCCGCCCTTCTCCACCGGGATCACGAACGGACGGCTTTTCGCGCCGCGGTTGATCGGCGTATCGATAAAGCCCGGCGACAGCGTAGTGACCAAAATCTTACTGCCACGGGTCTCGGCACGCAGTGCCTGCAGATAGGCCGTGACAGCGGACTTGGACGCGCCATAAACACCGCCAGCTGGCATGCCGCGAAAGGCCGCGACCGAACTGATGCCAACCAAGTGGCCTTGCCCCTGCGCCTGGAAACAGTGCAAGGCCGCGTCAACCGTGGCCATGAAGCCGATCACATTGGTATTGACGGTATCGCGCACCTTGGAAAACGCCAGCTTGCCGATGCGGCCGTGGTGGCCGATGCCGGCATTGGCGACAACGATGTCAAGCACGCCAAAAAAAGCTTGTGCCTCGGCCAAGACCCGCGTCACCGCCGCCTCGTCCGTCACATCCAGCGCCGCGACAAAAATCGCCGACGCTGGCAGGCCAAGTTCAGCCTGCAAATCTTGGAGCACATCGAGCCGCCGCGCCGTCAGCGCGAGACGGTAACCGCGCTTGGCAAATTCAATTGCCATCTGGCGCCCGAGACCCGATGAGGCGCCGGTAATGAACACGCTTTTGGTGTGGCTAATTGAAGTTTGCATGGGTGACAGGTCCTATGCTGCTATTGTGCTGCACTTGAAACGCCGCTTTGTACGCCAGCGCTTGTTACCACCTTGATTGGCCCCACATGCCCCAGATGATTCCTTTTTCCGTTCTCGACCTCTCCCCCATCATGCAAGGCAGCGACGCCGCGCAATCCTTTCGCAACACGCTCGATCTGGCGCAACACGCCGAGCGCTGGGGCTACCAGCGCTACTGGCTGGCCGAACACCACGGCATGCCCGGCATCGCCAGCGCCGCCACATCGGTCCTGATCGGCCATGTGGCGGGCGGCACCCACACGATCCGGGTCGGCGCCGGCGGCATCATGCTGCCGAACCATTCGCCGCTGCTGATCGCCGAGCAGTTCGGCACGCTGGAGAGTCTTTACCCCGGCCGCATTGACCTCGGCCTGGGACGCGCACCGGGCTCCGATCCGGTCACGGCACGCGCCCTGCGCCGCAACCAGGTCAACGACGGCGAGCAGTTTCCGCGCGATGTGCTCGAACTGATGGACTATTTCTCGGCCGACTCGAAGAACCCGGTGCACGCGGTGCCGGGTCGCGGCCTGGACATTCCAATCTGGATTCTGGGATCGAGCCTGTACGGCGCACAACTGGCCGCCACCTTTGGCCTGCCTTATGCCTTTGCCTCGCACTTTGCGCCGCAGCAGATGATGCAGGCGGTCGCGTTGTACCGCGCCCTGTTCCAACCCTCAGAGCGACTCGCCAAACCCTACGTCATGCTCGGCTTCAACGTGGTTGCGGCTGACAGTGACGAAGAAGCGGCATACCAGGCGACCTCCATGCAGCAGGCCTTCGTCAACCTGCGCAGCGGGCGCCCGGGTCGCTTGCCGCCACCGCTGCGCGACTACGCAAGCCTCGCCGCACCCGAGGAAAAAGCTTTGCTCCAAAGCGTGCTGTCATGTTCTGCCATCGGCTCACCGCGCACGGTGCGCGACAGTCTGAACGCTTTCATCGAGCGCACCGGCGCCGACGAGTTGATGATCGCCTCCCAGATCTTTGACCATCACGCGCGCCTGCGCTCCTTTGAGATCACCTCGGGGATTTTTTCTACTGCAGCTTGAGACGACAGGTCGGAACCGCCAACACCCAGCGAGTGTTATTGCGGCGCACCGCCGGCGTCGATAGTCTGAATGGGCTATTGATGCTGTCAACCGAACGCCGTACGATCAGTCAAAATTCGCGCCTTACAGCGCACTCTTACCGCACTTATACAGACCATCATGAAGCGCAGTCATCCACCCTCAGGGACCCACTGCTTTTCGCGGGTGGATCTGGCGGTGACGACTGGTTGCGGTACACATGCCGCCACAACAAGGACTGCGCCTGAGTAATGATCGACAACTCAACCCCCGCCTTCAACGATCTCGAACACCTCGGCGGCGCCTTGGGCTTTGTCGAAGAGATTCAAAAAGTTGTCGAGAAGCTATCGCTGTTCGATGGCTTTACCCTCTCCGACTACACCATGCTCTGTGAATACATGGAGTGCTTTGGCGCACGCAGGAACGTGACGCTGCTGACCGAGGGTACCAAGGGCGACTTCCTGATCGTCGTGCTCACAGGCGAGGTTGAAGTCATCAAGGAAACAGATCAGTCCGAAAAAAAGCGCGTCAGCTGTGTTGGCCCCGGCAGCTTTCTTGGCGAAATGTCACTGATCGACGGGCAGCGGCGCTTTGCAAGCTGCATCACCACCAAGCCAACCGACTTTGCCGTTCTCACACGGCAGCGGCTCAATGACATTCTTGCGGAGCATCCTCAACTCGCAACCAAGTTATTACTGGTCTTGCTGCAATTGATCACCACCCGGTTGCGCGACGCCACCACCCGCATGCTTCCGACAATCAGCGGCGAATCAATCTAGGCCTGGACCCGGCCCAAGCATCGCGCACAGTGCCAGACCAGTGCCATGCGACCACTACCAGGGCGACAGTGGACAGATCATTGTTGGGGATGTCCTGCGGGTGTTTGCCGATCAGCCCTTTTTCACCATCGACTTGAACTTGCTGACGGCCTGCGCACGGTTGTAGACATCGAGCTTCTTGAAAATCCGCTTCAGATGATTCTTGACGGTGAATTCACTGATTTCAAGGATACTGCCAATCTCGGGGTTGGTCTTGCCCATGGCAACCCAGTCGACTATCTGAACCTCGCGCTCGCTCAGGTCATGATCGTTTGACAGTTGAGAGAAAGTCTCGATCGGCTGGATCGCCGGGTAAAGGTACTGGTCCGGAAGCTGCCGAACCTGGCGCAGCGCGGCGTCGATGTAGGGCAAGACCACAGACATCGCGTCACACTCAGCGGCACTGTACGGGCCGCGCGTGTTGAAGATCACATACATGCAGTCATGATTTCCGCGCTGGTCTGAAAAACCGTGGACAAGCGCGCAACGCATGGCCTTCAACGCCCGGCTCAATTCCTGGTTCACACCCGGCTCAACAAGCGAAAGACCGCTTGTTTCAACATTCAGTGCCACCGGTTTCCTGTCAAGCGTCTTCCAGCGCTTATAAAGATTCGACAACATGGGGGTAACCGCATTCGACTTCGCATTCTGCGTGCGAACGCCGGGCAACTCCGAAAGAATATCGTACTGAATCTGATCGGTTTCAAAGTCACCCCAGGCCGCGATCATGATGTGGTGCGGCAACCACTGTTGCATATCGCCTTGCAGCCAAAGCAGAACGTCGAGATGACACTCCACCATTCCCGAGCGTGTAACGACACGGTGGTAGCGATGAACATCTTCGAGCGACAGTGATGTCAAAAACGGCATTGGCTTGAAAAATTATCTTGTTCAGCGGCGTGAACTCAGGTTCGCGCGCGCGCCACAAGCGCCTCAAATTCGTCAACCGGCAGCGCCGGGCTGAACAGGTATCCCTGGTAGGTATGGCAACCAAGGCTCGCAAGGAAATCGCGCTGCGCCTCGGTCTCCACGCCTTCGGCGATAACCGCCACGTCCAGAGAGTCCGCCAGCGCAACCACCATTCTGGCAACCGCGGCATCGTCGGCGTCGGTCAGGATGTCGCGTACGAAATCCTGGTCAATCTTGATTTGGTCCAGCGGCACGCGATTAAGGCCCGAGAGCGATGAGCAGCCTTTGCCAAAGTCGTCCAGCGACAACCCAACACCCAAATCCTTGAGTGCATTCATCTTGGCAAGGACGCTTTCGACGTCGGCGAGCAGCACACTTTCTTTCATTTCTATCCTGAGTCTTTCTGGTTTGGCGCCCGTTCGCTGCAGCGTCGCCATGACCTGATCCACAAATTCGCGCTGCTCCAACTGACGATCACTGACATTCACCGTTACCGTCAGATCCGCCGTCTCGGCTCGTTGGGACCACAGCGCCAATTGGAGGCAGGCCGACTCCAGCACCCAAAGACCCATCGGCAATATCAAACCGGTTCGCTCCGCCTTCGGAATAAATTCGCGCGGCGACACCCATCCACGACTCGGATGCTGCCAGCGCAGCAAGGCATCCGCACCGACGACGCGGTTGCGGTGATCGAACTGCGCGTGGTAGTGAACACCTAACTGCTGTTTCAGAACTGCCTCCCGCAGATCCTCTGCCAAGAGCAGGCGGGCCGTATTCTCAAACAACATTTTCGAATCAAAATAGCATACGGTGTTGCGTCCGCTGTCCTTGGCCCGGTACATTGCCAGATCAGCCCATTTGAAAACATCATTGATCGTGTTTTCCATACCCAGAAACAAGGCCACCCCGATACTGGCGGTGCATTTGTGCTCAATGGTTTGCAGCGCGCCCAAGCCCCCCGACTCAGTTATCAATGCATAGGATCTGGCCAGCGCCCTGCGAATTTTTTCAGCCACCAGGTCCGCCTGAAGCTGTGCTTGTGCCTTGTCCGAAGGCAGGTCATCGAGCAGCACGACAAACTCGTCGCCACCGAAACGGGCCACCGTGTCAATCTGGCGCACGCAGTTCTTGAGCCGCTTCGCGACTTCGACCAGCAGCAAGTCGCCAGCGCCGTGGCCGTACTGGTCATTGAGTGGCTTGAAATTATCCAGATCCAGAAACATCAGGGCACCATAGTTGCCACTGCGTTGCCCCGAAAGCATGGACTGGGTCAGTCGGTCTTTCAGCAGCATCCGGTTCGCCAACCCGGTCAAGGGATCGTAGTAGGCCAGTGCGCGCACCAGTTCTTCGGTTTGCCTGCGTTCAGTGATGTCGCGGTGAAAAGCCTGGATCACGCGTTCACCACCGACAGCAATCAGGCTGGATGACACTTCCAGTATCAGCACGCGTCCATCCTTGTGGTAATGCGTTACCTCGAATGTGAGCGATTCACCGGCAAAAACTCTCTCCAGCCTCGCCGCCAGATCAGGCAGTGTTTCAGGCGTATCCAGATCACGCAGATTCATCGACAGCATCTCGTCCCGCGTGTAGCCATGCATCTGCGCGAAGGCATCGTTGACCGCCAGCAGTGTTCCGCTGTCGGACAGGATCACGATGCCATCGGTAGCGCGGTCAAACATGAGACGAAGCCGCTCTTCGCTGGCCCTGAGTTCTTTCTCAATCTGCTTGCGCGCGGTGACGTCGCTGAACACGATACGCATCAGCTTTGCCCCCTGAGCGTCGGGTGCCGCCAGCCCTATCAATGACGCACTGAACTCGCCTGTTTCCTGCCCAATGAGCTGCAACTCGCAGCTACGAGCGGTGCCGCTCTCAAGGACATCCCGACGATACAGATAGAAAACGTCCTGCTCTTGCGGGCGGACAAACCGGCTGAACATCTGCTTGAGCAGCCGTTTTTTCGGCACGCCCAGCATCTTTGCTGCCGTGAGGTTGAGCTCAAGGATCAGACCGTGCGCATCAAGCGTGCAGTAAGCAACCGGCGCCAGGTCGTAAAAGTCGAAATAGCGAACATTGGCCGCTTTCAGGTCGATCTGAAACTGCCGCAGTTCCTCGTTTTGTATCTCCAGTTTGATCTGAGCCTGACGCAGTTCGTCGTTTTGCATCTCCAGCTCAATCTGGTGCACGTGCAACTCGTACAAAGTCTGCGCCAGCCCATCGGGCCCGCCAGAATCACCCACGCCGACGGACCGGGTCTGGTGCTGCCCGGCCAGCACCTCAGCGCGCCTGCGCAATGTCTCTGAATCAAGGATAGAAGACAACATCAAACCCCACGTCTATACAAGAACCATTTTACTTACGGTAATCAATATACATCATTTGTCCAGGACGCGTTTGTGTATCGAACCAGTCGCACTCCCGGTCTGTTACATCAGGCCATCGGAATGTTGTGACTGTCCTTTTGAACTGGATATTTCAGTCGGTTCGCGATACGACCATCTGAAGCCAATAAATTCAAAAGCAAATTTCGAGCCAAATTGGCTCGATGCAATCTAAAGAACCGAGGCAGACCGCTGAAAACTATCGGGAAGGCACTTGCGTGCCACTCGCCGAGGCCGCTGGCATCGCTGCTTTGGGCACCGATCCAGGCTGGATGGCGGCAAGAAAAACCCATTGGGAATAGGATGACCTTGCGGTGAAGTCCAGATCAGACAAGTCAAACCCGGCCCTTTTCACCGGCGCGTCCTGCGACAGGCTGTGCACGCCGATGATCTGACCGTCAGCGACTCGAACCAGTCCCCACTCGGCCTTGCCTGTCATCGGATCCAGATAGATGCGGCGCAGGTGGCGCCGCTTTTCCGGGAAGCGCTCGTCAAGCACGAGATCTTCCAGGCGCAGCGGCAAGCGCCTGGCATTGCCGGCGCTGCTGTTGGCGTAACGCTCAATGGCCTGACGAAACTGGTGCCCAATGTACAAAAGCTCCTGTTCCTTGTCGCGTTGCACGCGCAGGTGCAGGAAGTTCGCGCTGGCCGCCAGCCACACGCCCATGATCGCTACCGCAATCAAGAGTGCGATATAGGTGAAGCCTCGCTCACGGCCAGGCCGGTGCTCACCAATCACTGTAGTTGCTCCCATCGCTGGCTTTGCCGCTCGCACCGCTGCGCAGGTCAAAAACGGTCCCGCCCCGCTCGGGCTGGGTGGGTGGGATCACGGTCCAGGTCGTGAGGCTCTCGGTGATGGGATCCACCGGAAGCGCTCGTAAATACCGGCTTTGCACCAATTGCTCCAGGGAATCAGGATAAGTCCCGGTATCGCCAAAGTATTTATCGAGGGCGTCACGGGTCGCAGCCAGATTGGTGCGCAGCACGCTTTCCTTGGCCAGATTCACGCTGTGAAAGTAACGGGGAACGGCCACCGACAGTAGCAGGGCAATGACGGCCAACACCACCATCAACTCAATCAGGGTGAAGCCAGCGACGCGCCGTGCTGCACCTCGCCGCTTGGGCCACGCGATTACCATTGTTGATAACGGACGCCGTTGAGCCCCGTCTCCAGCGATTGGGAATAGACATCGAAAACGTCTTCGCCCTCCGATGGCGTGTCGGGGGCGCTGGCGTAGCTGCGTTTGGCCCAGCTTGCGCCAGGGTCGATTGAAGCGGCGGCAAACGGGTCGCGCGCAATGCGGCGCAGGAAGTAGATTCGGCCATCCCTGGCTGGACTCTTGGCGTCAACGGCACCGTCTACCAGCACCTGCAGGCTGGCGGGGTAGCCGGAGGCGAGGCGATCCGCGCGGATGCGCCCCTCATCGACTGCGTGCTTGTACGCATCAATGGCGCCGCGAATCTCGCGCAAAGCTTCACGCAAATCCCTCTCTTTGCTGCGCTTGACGGCCAACTCCGCCATCGGCACCGCCACCGACGCCAACAAGCCGACGATGACAACGCTGACCAGCAATTCAATCAGCGTGAAACCACGCGCTGCGGGCGCTGACCTCATGGCACGGCAGCCGGCAAGGGAACAACAGGAACCGTCTGCAACACAGCATCCGGGATCGGAATTTCAGTGCTTGGGGCTATGCTCGGACGCGGCATCAGAACTGGCGCTGCGCTTGCAGGCGCTGTGCTGGCCCCGCCGCCGACTTGACTGACAACACCACCACCGGCGGCCGCCTTGACATTGGGCGCACCAACGCGCAAATGCGCCTCGGTACCCGACCACAGTTCAACCAGATCGGCTTCTCCGACCGATACGTTGCGAACAATGTGCGGCGTGATGGCCAGCAGCAGCTCGGTCTTGTTCCAGGTATCTTTGGTCGAACCAAACAAGCGGCCCAACCACGGCAGGTCGCCGGCGCCCGGAATCTTGGTCTGACTCTGGTCCGTTTGCTGCTGCAGCAGGCCGCCCAGAATCTGGGTCTCGCCATCCTTGAGCTGGAGCAGCGTCGTCACGTTGTTGGTATTGACGGGGAAAGCCACGGTCCCCGAGTTACCGGTGTCAATCTGTGCGCCGGCGCTGCTGACTTCGAGGTTGAGTTTGATCGCGACTTCACCGTCTGGGTGAATGTGCGGCTCAACTTCGACCTTGATACCGGTCTCGATATAGGTCACGCTGGTGTTGTAAACGGTCGAACCGCCACCAGAAGGGGCTGGCGTGGCCGCGCTCGATACCACCGGGTTACGGGTACCGACCAGAATTTTCGCTTTCTCTTTGTTGCGAACACGAATGCGTGGTGTTGCCAGGTCATTGACGTCGCCGTCTGTCTTGGAGGCATTGGCTGTCACCGCCAAACCTGAGAGATTGACATCGGCGATAGTGCGATTTTTAAAATCCTGCAAAGTCATCTTGTCCCGCAAAGACCAGGTAAAACTCTTGGTCCAATCAATGCCCAGTGACATCATCCGGTTGCGGTCGACCTGCATGACGTCGATTTCCAGCATCACCTCGGGCTCGGGCTGGTCCATCGCCAGCACCAGTCGTTCCGCCAGTCGAACGGCATCGGGGGTGTCGCGGATCACGACGGCACTGGTCTTCTCATCGACAAAAATGTCCTTGATCTTGAGAATCGTCTTGAGCATGTTTTGAACTTGCTTCGGGTCCGCGTTGCCCAAGGCAAAGCGGCGTATTTTCAGGTCCTGATAATCCTTGGACTTTGCCGCTGTGGCCGGATAAATGAGCACGGTGTTTTCGCCCAGCACACGCTTTTCCAACTGGTTCTGAATCATCAGCAAATCAAGTGTTTCTTCAACCGAGGTATCGCGCACAAAGAGGGTGACCTTGATGTCGTTGCGCACATCCTTGTCGAGCATGATGTTGACGCCCGTGATGCGAGCGATGGCCTCCAGCACCATCTTCAGATTGGCGTCGCGAAACTGAAGGGTCAGCGGCTTGCGGCCCTTGATGTTGAGGCTCGGGCCAGCAATGCTCTCCTTGAGGCCCGGCTCCTCCAGCTGGTAACGCATCTTGATGGCGCGCGGATGGGCCGGGTTTTCCACGATGACCACATTCAGCAGCGAGCGCGCAAGCGCCAGGTCGTTCTTTCTGGCTGCCGCTTCGGCATCGTCCAACAAACGATCGTGGCGTCTGGATGCGTCAAGCTCTGTCAAACCCTGACGTGCCGCCACGTTGTTGGCGTCCACACTGAATACCCTGCGAAAGAGAACTTCCGCCGCGTCCAGTCGACCGCCACGCCGCTGCACCGCTGCATCATTGAGCAGGCGGTCAACGATCAGGCCGCGTTGAAACAAATAGTCTTTGCGCAATTGGCCGCTACCGGGGTTCTGCTGCACCGCTTGCGCCAGCAGTCCCAGCCCTTCTTCGTATTTGCTTTCGGACAACAGCGACATGCCCTGGTTGCGCACCAGCTCGCCGGGCGCACAAGCCGCCAGCAACAAACTCGCAGCGATGGCCGTCAGGCCGCCAGCGTACGCCATGCGATCCCGATATTGAAAATGGTAAAGCTTGAAATCGCTCATGGGGAAAGCCCTGTCGCAAGTGTTTGTCGGATGTCCAACGGAAGAAAGATAAAGGTCAGCGTGCCGCCGGTAAAACTCTCCAGGCGGTAGTTCTTGTCGATGTTCTCGCCCACCGGCACCGTAACGACCCGCTCGCCGCGCGCCAGGATGACCTGAACCTTCTGCTCCTGCACGATCTGGCCCATAAAAACAAAGGGCAGAATTGGCGCCGTCGGTGCCGGTGGCTGCACGGGCGGGGCCGGCGCGGCCGGCGCCAAGGGCCGCGGTGCGGGTGGCGCGGGTGGCGCCAGATGCCAGGTTGTCGGTTTGAAAATGTTTGTCGCATGGGCGCTCATTGGGCGTTCGGGACGCAGCAGTTGCGCCTGACGCATGACGCCCGAAACCGACCCCGAAGGGTTTGGCCGCTCGGTGCGCGACTCCGATGGCGGCAACGGGGCACGCTGGCTGCTGCTGGCGACCTTAGCCCTCGTTACCGGCGCCTCATCCGGGGGCGCAAACCACACCAGAATCAGCGCCAGCAGGCCCGCAAGGCCAATTGCCCATCGACGGCGCTGTAGCGTCATGGCGCGTGCTCCAAAAATAGCAGAAAAACGATGCGTCCGTCGCCCGTGTCCTGCGCTACCTTGGCGCGTCGCACAGTCAGACTGTCAAGCGACAAGGCCGCTTGCGTGTGCAATACCTCGGCAATCAGTTTTCGTATCTGCAAGTAGGACCCTTTCACAGGCAGCGTGATGCGCAACTGGTCAAGTCGAGCGCCGGGCTCCCGCACCATGGCGTAGTCACCCAGTTCCAGATCCAACTGCTGCTCGGTCGCAATCTGCTCAATGCGCGCCAACACATCGGGGATTGCCGAACCGGGTGGAAAACCACGGTAGAAGCGGGCCAACTGCTGTGCCGGTGTCAGAGCGACAAGGCTCGTCCCCTGCGCCTTGCGCTCCTGAAGCGCCAGCCTGCGTGAGGCCAGATTCGCCACGCGATCCGTTGCTGGCATCACCTCCAGCACGAAAAAAACCAGCGCTGCAACCAGGCACAAAGCGCCCAGGCATCCGGGCAGGCCGCCGCGCCGGATCAGGTAGAAAGCTTGCAAGCGAGCAGTTCTGATGTTCATACCGCATGCTCCCAGCGGGCGGTAATGCGAAAGCGCACCGGTTTGTCGTGATCGAGCTGGTTGGTCTGGTGCGTGTGCAAGGCCACTGCGCCGAGCAGGCTTTGACTTTGCAGGTAACGCAAGAAGTCCAGCAAGGCGGCGTAGTTGCGGGCCTCCCCGGTCAGCACCAGATTGCGCCGTGCGCCATCAAGCTCCAGGCTCAACAAGGCCAGTGGCTGATCGGCAGCACCTTCGAGTATTTCAAACAGCTCGGGCCAGGGTGCTGCCAGATCCTGGGCGGTCTTGGCGGCACGCGCCCAGTCCGCACTCATCTGCTTGTCGCTCAGGGCCAGAGCGGCCGGTGCCGATGGCGTCAGTTCACGCTGGGCGCGCTGCAGGGCTGCCTCGGCCGAAATCCGTCGCGACTCCAGCGTCGTAAAACGCCAATCCAGCACGGTGCCACAGGCCAGCAAGCCCACCAGCAGAAGCACCCACGCCCATGCGCTGGGCAGACGATGTTGACGGAGAAAATCAAGATGCATGGTGACGCCTTCAACCCAACCAGGCTGGCGCAAAGGCGCCATCACGGTCTGCAAGAAACCCGAGTTCACTGGCAGGCGCCAGCATTTGAAAGCCTGCGCTGCGCAATACCCGCAAAGCATCGGGCCCGGCCCCGGGCGCAAAAACATGGACATTGGCCAGCGCGGCATCAAGCCCAGCCAGCTGGGCCTCGCTGCGCAAGATGCCGGGTAGTTGCTGTGCCCAGTCTTCGCCAGCCCGCAGATGGCGTACCCAGCAGCACGACCCCGCCTGCCGTGCAACGACACAAATCCGACCCGGCTCATAAAGCAACAACCAGTGGCAGACATCGCCTACCAGGATGCGTTCCCACAGCTTGGCCACCACCGCCAGATAGGGCTGAACCGCCAGCAGCTTGACGCCTGACTCACTGGCCGCCGTGCCCAAACCTGCCAGCAAGGCGCTCGGGACTGCCGCCGCGACGCGTGACACACCGGGTGGCTCATCACTCAGGCCCAGCGTCCAGCTGTCGGCCAGCGTGCCGAAAGCAGCTGAGAATTCCAACCGCGCCAGCGCCTCGTACTCTGCATCACCCAGCAGATCATCACGCCAGGAAAGAACGCGGTACTGCACAAATTGATGCGACAGCACCACACGAACACGCTGGCATTGCAGGTCGCGCAGCGCAACAGAAAAAACCGCCAATGCAGCCTGCCAGGGCTCACCCGCTGCGGCTGGCACCGGGTAGGAACGTGTCTGGCCCAAACGGCGACGCCAACCGTCGCGGCTCAGCGCCAGCACACGGCTGGCACCAAAGAAAATATGTGCGGTATCAGGCGACAAAAGTGACACGATTTATTTCCGTCAATGTGGTTTCGCCGGCTCTTACCATGTCCATTGCAGAGTCGCGCAGGAATCGGGTGCCGTCCGCCAGTGCAGCTTCCTTGATGCGCCGAATCGGCGCCTTGTCGACAATCAGCTCGCGAATGGCATCGGTCAACAGCAGGACCTCGGCAATCGATTTGCGTCCCTTGAAGCCGGTGCCCCGGCAATGGCCGCAGCCGCGACCCACTCGAAACTGAAATCCCGAGAGATCGGCCGCATCCAGCCCCGATTCAGCGAGCAGGGCCGCATCGGGCGCGTCAGGCTCGCCACACTGCGGACAGATCAGGCGCACCAGGCGCTGCGCAAGAATACCGTTGAGGGCCGAAACAAAGGCGTAGGGATCGACGCCCATGTGGGCGAAGCGTCCCAGCACATCAAACACATTGTTGGCGTGGACGGTGGTGAAGACCAGGTGCCCGGTCAAGGCCGACTGGATGGCAATCTGGGCCGTTTCTGAATCGCGGATTTCGCCCACCATGATCTTGTCCGGATCATGGCGCAGGATGGAACGCAGGCCGCGCGCAAACGTCAGGCCCTTGCGCTCGTTGACTGGAATCTGCAGGACGCCCGGCAATTGGTACTCCACCGGGTCCTCGATCGTGACAATTTTGTCATTTCCGTGATTGATCTCCGAAATTGCGGCATACAAAGTTGTCGTTTTTCCCGATCCGGTCGGCCCGGTCACCAGGAACATGCCATAGGGCATGCTCGCCAGGCGACGCAACACTTTTGCCGTGGCTTCGTCAAAGCCGAGCCCCGTTAATTGCAGACCCTTGGCCTGATGGCTCAGCGATTTTTTGTCGAGCACCCGCAGCACGGCGTCCTCGCCATGAATGCTGGGCATGATGGAAACCCGCAGGTCCACCTCGCGCCCGCCAATGCTGACCCTAAAGCGGCCGTCCTGGGGAATGCGGCGCTCGGCGATGTCGAGTTCCGACATCACCTTGATGCGCGAAATAACCTGCTCGGCCAGTTGCACGGAAGGAACCGACCCAACCGGCGACAGCACACCGTCAAGCCGGTAGCGAATGGTCATGCCACCCAGGTTTGATTCCAGATGAATGTCACTCGCGTCCGTTCGCAAGGCATCGTAAAGGGTGGAGTTAACCAGCCGAACAACCGGACTGCTGTCCTCCGATATGCCACGAAAACTCAGTTCTTCAACTGACGAGCTGTCCGGACTGACGGCGTCGGTCTGCGGCAGAGCGCTGTCAATGGCGTTCAATCCGTCTTCATGGCGCGCTTGCCAGGCCGCAATGTCGCTGCGGTGCGCCAGGCACACGACAAAGTCAGGTGCGATACGGGCCTCGGCCCAGGACAAGACGTCGGAATTAAAAGGGTCATCGACCGCCAGGTGCAACTGGCCGCCCGCATCCCTGAGCAGCAGGCAATCGTGGGCCAGACTCTCCTTGAACGCCAGCACGTCAAAGGCCGCATCCAGGGCCCGAATGTCGGCCATGTGCAGCACCGGGCGCTTCAACAGTTCGCCCAGCGCCGAGATGAATTCCACCGGTGTTCCGCCGTGCACCTCTTCCAGCACTTCAACCACCAGGCGCCCATCGGCAATGGCGCGCTGACGGGCTTGCGTGAGCATCGCAGCGGTAATGGCTGTGTACGGCAGGGTATTCAATTGAGGCTCCCGGCAAGTTCAAAAATGGGAAAGTACATCAGCACCACAATGCCGCCAATGGCAACGCCGATGATGAGCATGAGGACGGGCTCGAACAACCGGATGAACCAGTCAACCCAGCGCGCAATTTCATCATCGTAGAAACGTGCAATGCGCTCCATCATTTCACCCATTTGCCCGGTGCGCTCACCCACGCGCAACATGCGTGAAGACACGGGTGTGGTCAACCCAGCCGCCTCCATGGCCTGGGAAATGGGCATGCCCTCGCTGATCTTGCGCGTGGCCTGCGCCAGTTGAGTGCGCAGATGGCCCTGCAACAAGCCACCGGTCATGGCGAGCGATGACATGATGGGTATGCCACCGCGCAGCAGCATACCCAGGGAGCGATAAAAGCGCGCCAATTGGTACACCCGCACCCGATCGCCCAGGGCGGGAATCTGCATCAACCGCGCCGCCAGCGACTGGCGTGTGGCGGGGCGTCTCAGCCACAGCACCAGGCAGGTCAGGACCAGTCCGAAACCGACCAGCAGTGCCACGCTGTGATCGCCCACCAACAAACCCCAGTCCATCAACCAGCGCGACAGCAGTGGCAAATCGCGACCCAGGTCTTCAAATATTAGTGCGAAGCGCGGCACCACAAAGCCCAGCAAAAACACGATCACCAGGGTTCCCACCAGCACCAACAAGGCGGGATAGATCAAGGCGCTGATCACTTTCTTGCGTACCACGTCAAGCTGGTTTTGGTACACCACATAGCGCCCCAGCGATTCGGCCAGATCCCCGGTGCGTTCACTGGCCTGCACCGTTGCGGTGTAGAGGGTCGGAAACACATCCGGAAAATGCGCCAGTGTCTGGGACAGCGATTCGCCGTTGTACAGGCAGGTTACCAATTGGCTCAGCAGTTGCCGGCGCTCTGCGCGTGTTTCCTTTTCGCGCAGGGTTTCAATCGATTCCACAACCGAGAGCCCGGCCTCCAGCAGGGTCAAGAGTTCCTGGCTGAATTGGCCAAGCGCGAATTCATGTCCCGCAGACTTGCCAAACACGGGCCACCAGGCAGCGGTCTGGGCGCGCACCCGCAGCACGGCCAGGCCTTGCTGCTGCGCTTGCGCGGACGCCGCCTCCGCGCTGACGGCGTCCAGCACCATCGACACTGCGCCAGTGCGCCGGTTGAGCGCGCGAACCTCAAAACGCCTTGTTGATGACCACGCTATTCCCAGTTTCCCAAATCGGCTGCTTCACCGCTACCCCCAGCGACGCCGTCCTTGCCATAGGAGATCAGGTCATACTCGCCATGCTCGCCAGGCTGCTTGTAGAAATAAGAAGTGCCCCATGGATCAACCGGCACCAGTTTC
>CAITXW010000495.1 GCA_903896425.1 uncultured beta proteobacterium
GCTTCGCCCTCGTCGATCTTGAAGAAGGTGCCCGACATGTCGGTATTCCAGCGCACGTCGTCAAAAATGAAGAACTCTGGCTCCGGACCGAAAAAGGCGGTATCGCCCATGCCGGAGGCCTTGAGGTAGGCTTCAGCGCGCTTGGCCACCGAGCGCGGATCGCGGTCGTAGGCCTTGCCATCGCTGGGCTCAACCACGTCGCAGCTCAGGAACAGCGTCGTTTCTTCAAAGAACGGGTCGATGTTGGCGGTGTTCGGGTCGGGCATCAACTGCATGTCTGAGGCTTCAATGCCCTTCCAGCCAGCGACGGACGAGCCGTCAAACGCATGACCAGAGCTGAACTTGTCTTCATCAAAATGGGAAACCGGCACGGTCACGTGCTGCTCTTTGCCCCGGGTATCGGTGAAACGGAAGTCAACAAACTTGACTTCGTTGTCTTTCACCATCTTCATGACGTCTGCGACGGTCTTGGCCATCAAATACTCCTGGTTGGAACGTTGTTGAGAAAGTAACTGAGACATCAATGCAGTTTCTGTGCCAATGCCCGCGCTGCTGCGAATATCCCGAAGGCCGTATTTTGCCTTGTCTTTGACCCGGTTTCGCGCAAGGCCGGGTCAAGTTTGCTCGCCTCCTCTTGGTGCCCAGTCGCAAGGCACCAAAATGAGGCGTCTAGTTTTGCACCAATTCAGGGCCGAGCCGGGCGTTAAAGCCTCTCAAGCCCTCCAGCAAAGCCGGATAAGCCTGCGCCACCGATGCCGGTTCGCCCTTGACGCCCAACTCGATGTGGCGCCCGTATTGCGGGTGATCGACGCTGGGCAGACTAAAGACTTTGACGCCGGGGTAAACACGCTCGATGTCCTGCATCAAGGGCGTCAACGTGGCCTCCATGGCGCCATAGACGATGACTGATTTCTCGATCCATGCGGCATTGCGAAAGTGCTGCGAATAGTCCCGCTCCAGCACAGATTCGATCATGGGCCAGGCCATGACGGGAAAGCCCGGAACGAAATGCACCTGACCACAACTGAACCCGGGAATCTTGTTGAACGGGTTGGGAATGATGGAAGCACCAACCGGGAACATGCCCATGTTCAGGCGGTGGATGTGGTCCGGGCGATCGGGCTCGTAAACCGTGCCCTGCTCTTTCGCCATGTCCTTCATGCGCTCGCGAATCAGGGCTTCGGCCTGCGGGTGCAGCGCCAGTTCCAGCCCGAGGGCGCGCGCCGCGCACTGGCGTGTGTGGTCGTCTGGCGTGGCGCCGATGCCGCCGCAGGAAAACACGACATCGCCCGAGGAAAACGCACGCTTCAGGGTGGCGGTGATGCGGTCCGGCGAATCGCCGACGTAATCGGCGTAATCTAGTTGCAGGCCGCGTGCCTTCAGCAACTCGATGACCTTGGGCAGGTGCTTGTCAGCACGCTTGCCCGAGAGGATCTCGTCGCCGATGATGATCAGGCCGAAGCCGGGTGCGGCGCTAGGCTGAGAATTTGGAGGGATGGCTAGGTTCATCCGGCAATGTTAGCGCCTGAACGTCGATCGCCTGCGGTGGCGCTGCAATCGCTTGCGCACGCAAGGCCTGCAAAGCAGCCAGGCAGTAATGCGCGAACCAGAGCGAGGAAAAGGCAAACACCAGCGTGTAGAGCCAGACCGCCAGCGGCACCAACAACACAAAAGCCGCCGCCAGCAAAGCGCCTGAGGCCCAGATCAGGCTCGGCGCGGCGCCCATGAACCCGCACAGCACGCCCATCAGCAGCAGCCAACCGCGATGGCGGCGAAAGATTTCGCTGCGCTCCTGCGCACTGGCATGCTCAGCCATGGCATCGTAGGCCATGACGCGGTAAGTCAGCCAGCCCCAGATCAGTGGCGGCAGCACCAGAA
>CAITXW010000496.1 GCA_903896425.1 uncultured beta proteobacterium
GCCGGCCAGGATGCCCGGAATCATGCCGGCGGCAAACAAGGCCGGCACCGAGGCGCCCGGCACCAGCACCGAGTAGACGATGAAAGCCACCGATGGCGGAATCAGGATGTCGGTCGCCGCCGCAGCGCCGACCACACTGGCGGAAAACGCCGGTGGATAGCCAGCACGCGACATGGCCGCGATCATGACAGCGCCAACCGCCGCCGCGTTGGCCGGACCGGAGCCCGAAATACCGCCCAGAAACATGGCCACCAAAATGGCGACCAGCGGCAGCATGCCGGGGCCGCGCCCGACGATGGCGATGGCAAAGTTGACCAAGCGCAGGGCAACACCGGAGCGGTCGAAGATGGAGCCCACCAGCACAAACATCGGAATCGCCAGCAACGGGTACTTGCCCAGACCGGCGTAGAAATTCTGCGGCACAGCCAGCAGTCCAAACCAGAGCGCATCGGTATTGGCCAGCGCAATGCAGGCGGCACCGGCCAGCCCGAGCGCCGCGCCGATGGGCACGCCCAGCAGCATCATGACGACGAAGGCGACGAACAGTAATGTCGGAATCATTCGCGACGCCCCCGACGAATGAACAGGCCCAGCGCGCGCCCGGCAATCGCCACCGACATCACCGGCAGCCAGATCGTGTACCACCACTGCGGCACGCCGATGCCAGGCGAGGTCTCGCCGTAGCGAATATCGTCGTACACCATGCGCGTGCTCAGGACTGCGATCAGCATGAACAGCAGAAACACCATGATGGCGCCAAAACGCGCCAAGGCGCGCTGGCGCGCCAGTGAGCCGCTGTCAGCAAAGTACTCGATGCGGATCTGGCGGTTGCGCGCGACCGAGGCCGAGCCTGCCACCAGCGACAGCACGATCATCAAGAAGACCGAAAACTCTTCGGTCCAGGCAAAGGACTGGTCAGTGAAGTAGCGCACCAGAACATTGCCGAATGTAATCAGCGCGAGCAAGCCCATGACAATGACGGTAAGCCAGTCTTCGATCTTGAGGGGGATGACAGTGACCTCATCCTGTGCCGAGGGGTCCGGCACTTCGATGGGCAGGTGAGTGGGTTCGTGGGGAAGGTGCATAAGAAGAGGGGAACAGTTTAGGGGCAAAACACAGGTTTGGACATTGGTGAATACCTTAATGAGCGGTCATCGCGCGCACGGCGGCAGCGATGGCGTCGGGCTCGACACGCGACTGCGCTTCGAGCACCGGCGAGTAACCCACGGGAATGCGCGGTGCACCCACGCGCCGCACCTTGCAGCCCGTGGCCTCAGCTGCGCTGGCAGCAATCTCGGCGCCAAAGCCGCCGGCCTGCACTGCCTCGTGCACCACCAGCAGTTTGCCGGTTTTGGCGCAGGAGCCGAGCACGGTGTCGCGGTCCCAGGGCCAGATGCTGCGCAGATCAATCAGTTCAACTTCAATGCCTTCAACCGCCAGTTGCGCGCAAGCCGTTTCACACGCCTGCAACTGCCGACTCCAACTCACCAGAGTCAAGTGCTTGCCCGGACGCAGAATGTTGGCGCGGCCCAGCGTAGCGGGCAGTGCTTCATCGACTTCGCCACTCAGGCCCCACAAGGTCTTGTGCTCCATGTAAACCACCGGATCACCACAGGCCAGCGCAGCGCGCAGCATCGAATAGTTGTCCTGCGGCGTCGCCGGGCACAGCACCACCACGCCGGGCAGATGGGCAAACCAGCTCTCCAAGGACTGCGAGTGCTGCGCGGCGGAGGCATCCCAGATGCCGATCGGCATGCGCACCACCATCGGCACACGGCCTTGCCCGCCAAACATGAAACGGTTTTTCGCCGCCTGGTTCACGATCTCGTCCATGCCACAGAGCGCGAAATCAACCACCCGCATCTCGACCACCGGGCGCAGACCCGCCAGCGCCATGCCGACACCGGCACCCAAAATGGCGGCCTCGCTGATCGGCGTATCGATGACCCTCGCTGCACCAAAGGTTTTCTGCAGCCCCTGGTACTGGCCGAAGATGCCGCCACGGCCTACGTCCTCACCCAACACCACGACCGAGGCATCGGCCTCCATCTCGCGCTGCACCGCCAGGGCGGCGGCCTGCGCATACGTCATCAGCGCCATTGGCCTGCTCCCAGGTTTTGCACATCGGTAAAAGCACTTGCCGGATCGGGCCAGGGCGCGGCCTCGGCCACGCGCAAGGCAGCCGCTATTTCATCGGTCGCGGCCTGTTCAATGAGATCAAGTTCCGCCACAGTGGTGTCGGGCAATGCCAGGTACTGCCCTCGGGCGCGCGCAATCGGGTCGGTCTGCAAGGCATCCTGCAACTCAGCTGCATTGCGATAGGCTGCCAGATCAACCGAGACGTGGCCTTTGACGCGGTAGGTGATGGCATGCAGCAGGCGCGGACCGGCACCGCTGCGCACCTGCTGCACCAGTTCAGCCGCAGCCGCATGCACCGCCAGCACATCGTTGCCATCGACCTGAACGGCTGCGATGTCCAGGCTCAGCGCGCGCGCCGTGGCGCCCTCGCCAGCCGTCATCGGGCCACTGGCGGTGGTGGCGCTCCAGCGGTTGTCCTCGCAGATAAACAACACCGGCAGTTCATAGACGCGAGCCCAGTTCAAGGCTTCGAGAAAAGGCCCGCGGTTGATGGCGCCGTCGCCGAAAAAGCAGGCCGTGATGCCATCGCGCTGTTGCAGCTTTTGCGCATGCGCCGCGCCCACCGCAATCGGCATGCCGGCTGCCACGACCCCGTTGGCGCCGAGCATGCCAACCGAAAAATCGGCGATGTGCATGGAGCCGCCTTTGCCGCCGTTGAGGCCGCCGGCCTTGCCGAACAGCTCAAGCATCATGCCCTGCAAGTCCGCGCCCTTGGCCAGCGTGTGGCCGTGGCCGCGGTGTGTGGAAGTAAGGTAATCGGTGCGGCGCAAATGGGCGCAAACGCCCGCTGGCACTGCCTCCTGCCCGGTTGAGAGATGCAGCGGCCCGCGCACCTTGGCGCCCCCGTCGGCCGTCTTGCCGTAAGCGCTGACGCCACCCTGGCTGGCAGCCTCGGCCGCGTTCTCAAAGGCCCGTATCCGCACCATGGTGCGGTACAGGCCGCTCAAAAGATCTCGTGTGTCTTTCACCTTGTCTCCAATTGGAAATTGCTCTAAAACAGTCCCGATATCCGACCCTCGTCATCGATGTCAATACGCGCCGAGGCCGGCTCTTTCGGCAAGCCGGGCATGGTCATGATGTCACCGCAAATCATCACCACGAACTCGGCGCCGGCGGCCAGACGCACCTCGCGGATATTGACCATGTGACCGCTGGGCGCGCCGCGCAACAGCGGGTCGGTGGAGAACGAGTACTGGGTTTTGGCCACACACACCGGGTAATGGCCAAAGCCGTCCTTTTGCAGCTGCGCGATTTTGTTGCGCACAGCAGAGTCAGCCGAGATATCGGAAGCGCCATAGATCTTGGTGGCGATCGCTTTCATCTTGTCCCACAGGCTGTCTTCGTCCTGGTAGACAAAGCGCATGTGAGCCGTGCCGGACTCGGCCATCTTCACCACCGCGTGCGCCAGTTCCTCGGCGCCGGCTGAGCCCTGGGCCCAGTGCCGGCAGATCACCACCTGAACGCCCTGGCGGTTCATGTGCCGGCGCAGAACGGCCAGTTCCTCGTCAGTGTCCGACGTGAAATGGTTGAGCGCCACGATGCAGGGCAGGCCGTAGCGGTGCCGGATGTTCTCGACATGCCGCTCCAGATTGACCAGGCCTTTTTCAACCGCCGCCACGTTGGGCACAGAGAACGCCGCGCTCGCCACACCGCCATGGGCCTTGAGCGCGCGCAGCGTGGCAACGATCACCGCGACGTCCGGGCGCAGGCCCGATTTGCGGCACTTGATATCGATGAATTTTTCGGCGCCGAGATCGGCGCCGAAGCCGGCCTCGGTCACCACATAGTCACCGAGCTTGAGCGCTGCCTGCGTTGCCGTGACCGAATTGCAGCCGTGGGCGATGTTGGCAAAGGGACCGCCGTGGATGATGGCCGGGTTGTTCTCCAGCGTCTGCACCAGATTCGGCTTGATCGCGTCCTTGAGCAGCGCCGCCATCGCGCCTTGCGCCTGCAGGTCGCTGGCGCGAATCGGTGTCAAATCGCGCCGGTAGCCGACGATGATGTTGGCCAGGCGCGCCTTCAGGTCCTTGCGCGAAGTCGCCAGGCAAAAGATCGCCATGACCTCGGAGGCAACGACGATGTCAAAGCCATCCTCGCGCGGAAAACCATTGCTGGAGCCACCCAAAGAAATCACAGTCGAGCGCAGCGCGCGGTCGTTCATATCCATGACGCGGCGCCAGACGATACGCCGGGAATCAAAACGCAGCGTGTTGCCGTGGTGGATGTGGTTGTCGATCAGCGCCGCCAGCAGGTTGTGCGCCAGCGCAATGGCGTTGAAGTCGCCGGTGAAGTGCAGGTTGATGTCCTCCATCGGCACCACCTGGGCGTAGCCGCCACCGGCAGCACCGCCCTTCATGCCGAACACCGGACCGAGCGAAGGTTCGCGCAGCGCGATGACGCAGCGCTTGCCGATACGGTTCAGCGCGTCACCCAGGCCAACCACGGTGGTGGTCTTGCCCTCGCCGGCGGGCGTCGGGCTGATCGCTGTCACCAGCACCAGCTTGCCGTTGGGGCCGGTCTGCTGGTTCAACCAGGTGAGGTCGATCTTGGCCTTGTAGTGACCGTAGGGTTCGAGCGCCTGCGCCGGTATGCCCAGACGATCCTGCGCCATCTGCAATATCGGTTGCAGGGTTGCCGCCTGGGCAATTTCAATGTCGGAGAGCGTCACGCTTGCTTGCATTCTTGACTTTCATTTGCTTTTTTGTCGGGCCATGAATTGGGCGCGCGCTGCCAGTGCTTCCTCGCTGGCAGCGGCCAGCGCGAGTTGGTCGCTCACCATGTAGGAGGCCAGGTGATTGAGTGCGTTGGCGCTGGCATTGACCGCCTGTTTGCTCATGCTCACCGCGACCTCGGGCAATTCGACAACGCGCTGCGCCAGTGCCAGCGCCTGGGCTTGGGCCTGACCGTCGTCCACCAGGTAATCGGCCAGGCCGACATCGATTGCCTGCTGACCCTGAAAGCGATCCCCCAGGATGATGAAACGCTTGGCTGTGGCTGGCCCGAGCAGGCGCACCAGACGCGGCAACGCACCCCACCCAAGCGGAATGCCCAGCGCAATCTCGGGCAGCCAAAACCAGCTTGAAGCGCCAATGACACGCCAATCGAGCGCCGCCACCAGTGCGGCGCCGCCGCCGATGCAATGGCCCTCGATCGCACCGATGGTGATCGCGGGAATGTTCTCCCAGGCCTGGCACATGCGCTCGCCCAGGGCGGCCAGCGCGCGGCGCTCGGCCAGGCTGGGCTCGCGCTGCGGTGTGGCCTGCAGTTCGCCCAGATCCATGCCGGCCGAGAAATGCGCGCCGGCGGCGCCCAGAATCACGGCGCGCACGCCGGGCTCGTCGCGCAGCCGCTCCGCCGTGCGCGTCAGGCTGCGCATCAGGTCCAGTGAAAAAGCATTGCGCTGCAACGGACGGTTGAGTTGCACCGTCCAGATGCCCGCGCTGGACTCGGTTTCGATCAGATCATTCATGCCAACCATCCCTAGGTAGTTTCACCAGCACGACTTCGCGCTGCCGGCAGCAAAATGCACTATACCCGCCCATAACAGGAGACCCCCATGCAAATCAAACCCACCCTGGTGCTGGCTGCTTTCGCGCTCTGTGCCGGCAGCGCCATGGCCCAGCAAGGCGTCAGCAAAACCGAGATCACGCTGGGTTCGATTCAGGACTTGTCAGGCCCCGCCGTCAGCCTGGGCAAACAGGCGCGCTTGGGCATGTTGCTGCGGGTGGACGAGATCAACGAGCAGGGCGGCATCAATGGTCGCAAGCTCAGAATCCTCATCGAGGACTCGGGCTACGACCCGAAAAAAGCCTTTCTCGCCGCGCAAAAACTGGTGAACCAGGACAAGATCTTCATGATGGTGGGTCACATCGGAACCGCGCAAAACCTGGCCGCCATGCCGGTCCAGTTCGAGAAAAACGTCATCAACTTCTTTCCCCTGACAGCGGCGCGCGAAATGTACGAGCCGCTGCACAAGCTCAAGTACGCTTTCTCCGTTACCTACTTCGACCAGATTCGCCAGACCACGCCCAAGCTGGTGAAAGAGAAAAACCTCAAAAAGGTCTGCACCCTGTACCAGGACGACGAATTCGGTCTGGAAGTGATGCGCGGCGGCGAGGCCGGCCTCAAATCCATCAACATGGACTACGCCGAGAAGACCTCCTACAAACGCGGCGCCACCGATTTTTCTTCGCAGGTCGCCAAGCTGAAAGCAGCCGGCTGCGAGATGGTGGTGCTGGGCACCATCGTGCGTGAAACCATCGGCGCCATCGGCGAGTCACGCAAGACCGGTTTCAACCCGGTCTTCCTGGCCTCCAATGCGGCCTACATCGACGTCATTCACAAGCTCGGCGGCAAGGCGATGGAAGGCCTGTACGCTTCCATGACCTCGCAAAACCCGTATCAGGACGACAGTTCGCAACCGATCCGCTTCTGGGCCAACAAGTTCCGCACCAAGTTCAACGACGAACCTTCCGTGTTCGCGGTCTATGGTTACCTGATTGTCGACGCCTTCGCCCAGGCGGCACAAAAGGCTGGGCAGAATCTGAACACAGAGAGTTTCATCAAGTCCATGGACACGATGAGCACACCGGCCGATATTTTCGGCAGTGCGCCGACCAACTTTTCCCCGAACAAGCGCATTGGCAGCGACGCCGCACGCTTGTCGCAAATCGTGGACGGCAAGTGGAAAGTGGTGTCCGACTACATCAAGTGATCGCCACAGCGACCGATCGCAGATGGTCGGTCGCGTCAATCAAAAACCTTCCCGACCGACGATCGCTTCGCGCGGGAATGCGTTATGCGGAAATCCGGTAGGTGGTCGCCGGGCCAGCTCCTTCGCGCAGGATCCAACCCTGCGAAACCAGTTTGGCCAGGTAACGATTGACGGTCGGGCGCTTTTCTCCAACCCGGGTCGCGATGGCGTGGGCGCCAATCGGTTTAAGTCCCTTGTTTGAGCGATCTGCCAGACAGGCGACGACATTGCTCGGGAGTTGTTTTCTAGTCATGTCCAAGACCTAATGGATGATGGCGTTGATTTGCGGACCGAAGGTTTTTTTATTCCCTATCTGTGGCCCGACGCGGCGGCAAACTCCCTGCAAGTTCGACCGCCCAACTGTACACGATTTTGTCCAGGACGATTACGGAACTACACGCCGCCCAGGTAGCGCAAAACGCCCTGCCCGGCGCGCTTGCCGCTGGCCATGCAGGCCGTCAGCAGGTAGCCACCGGTTGGCGCCTCCCAGTCCAGCATCTCGCCGGCGCAAAAGACGCCGCGCCACTGCGTGAGCATCAGTTGGCTGTCCATCGCCTCGAAACGAACGCCACCGGCGCTGCTGATGGCTTCATCGATCGGGCGCGCTGCCACCAGCGTGATCGGCAGCGCCTTGATGGCCGCAGCCAGCGTGGCGCTGTCGTGCATCTGTTCCTTGCTCAAGCATTCATGCAGGATGGCGGCCTTGATGCCGTCCAGATGCAAGCGACCTTTGAGGTGACTGGAGAGCGAGCGCGAGCCACGCGGGTGGCTGACTTCGGCGAGCACGCGCTCGGGCGCCAGATCGGGCCGCAGGTCAAGGTGGAAAGTCGCGCTGCCGTGCGCCAGGATCTCGTCGCGCAACAGGCTGGATGCCGCGTAAATCAAACTGCCCTCGACACCGCCGGCAGTCAGCACAAACTCGCCTTTGCGCTGGAATCGCTGTCCGTCCGAGGTCGTGACCGCAATTGCCACCGACTTGAACGGCTGGCCGGCAAAGCGATCGGCAAAATGCGCGCTCCAACCGCCCTGTGCATCAAAACCGCAGTTGGCCGGCAGCAAGGGTGCCAGCACCACACCCTGCGCCTGAAGCCACGGCACCCACGCGCCGTCGGAGCCCAGGCGCGCCCAGCTGCCCCCGCCAAGCGCGAGCAGCACGGCGTCGGCCTGTGCCTGCACCGCACCCTGCGGCGTATCGAAACCCAGTGTCACGCCCGCTGCACCGTCCGGCGCATCGGCATGCCTGCCGTTCCAGCGATGGCGCATGTGAAACTGCACGGCCACGCCCGTGGCCGGGTGGCGCAGGCGCTGCAGCCAGGCGCGCAGCAGGGGTGCTGCTTTCATGTCCGCGGGAAAGACCCGGCCCGAAGTGCCCACAAAAGTATCGATGCCGAGCGACTTGGCCCAGTCACGCAACTGCGTGGCATCGAAATCCTGCAGCAGGTTTGCAATCTGCTCGCGCCGCGCGCCGTAGCGCGTGACAAAAATATCGGCCGGCTCCGCATGCGTGAGGTTGAGCCCGCCCTTGCCCGCGAGCAGAAACTTGCGCCCGACCGAGGGCATGGCGTCATAGACGTGCACCTCGACCCCGGCGCCACTAAGCACCTCGGCCGCCATCAAACCGGCCGGCCCTGCGCCCACCACCATCACTTTTTTCATGCTTTGTTTCGTCTCTTGTGTGAGCGCTGTTGATTAATTGCTAAATGCCGCTCATCACAGCATCCATTGCCGCAACAATCTCACCCGCTCGATCTCGAATCGACGAAACCTCAGTTTTGAGCAGGCGCTTGTCGAGCGGCGCAGCTTCAAACGGCACCAGCATCAAACTCTTGCGGCGCACCGTGAACACCGGGCACAGACGTCGCGGTAATTCTTTTGCTGTCAACGCGGTCAGTGCCAGCGGCACAACCATGCGCGTTGCCAGCCCGCCAAGCAAATTGCTTTGCACGTCGACCACGAACGGATATTGGTCACGCATGCGTGGGCTTGGGTTCTCGTAAACATCGAATTGCATGGTGGCTACCAGACCCGCAAATCGTCACACCACAATCCATTCGCTTCAAAACGGGAGTTTTGTTCAGCAAACCAGGCGCGGTGCGTTTTTTCAAGCTGCGCTTTGCGCTGCACCAGATTCTTGTCCTGTGCAGCACTCTGCAGCGCTTCAAATTGCTCAGCAGACACGATCACCGTGTCAATGCGCCCGTCCTTTTCAACGAAAACCGGTTTGGTCTTGGCTTGGGCGCAGATTGCGCCAAATCGGTTCTTGGCTTGGGTGGCAGTAACTTGCATGACGCAGTCCGTTCGAAGTTTGATGGCTATTTTAGCTAAAGCTCCAGCACCACCCCCTGTGGCGTCAAAAAAGCCGCCCGCACCACATGGTCCGGGTAAAGCGCTTGCACGGCAGCGCGGTAGTCTGTCATTTGCGCGCGCAGTTCGGCTTGTGCCTGCGGCGCTGCGGCAGTCTTGTAATCGAGCACCCACCACTGACCGTCGCGACGCAGCACCAGGCGGTCAATCTGCCGGTACTGGCCACGCCAGCTGATGCCGACTTCATTGCCAGCCCATTCGATGACAGCCGGGTCCCAGGCCCAGGCACCGGCGCCCTGCAGAATGGACGTGGCCAGTTCTGCTGCACGCGCGCCCTGCGCCGGGCTCAGTTCAAATTCACGCGCCACCGCCGCCGTACCCTGGGCGCTGAGCGCGCCCCATTCCAACAAGCGGTGCATGGCCTTGCCGATGCGCGCCTCCAGCGGATCATCATCCGGCACCGCAACAACCGGGGTCGCGCTGAGCGCAGCCGGCGGCAATTCCTTGAGTTGGAAAACCGGCGCTGCCGCTGTGGCGGCACTGGCCGGCCGTGGCGACAGGGCGGCGATGTCGAGCAGACCGGTTTGCGTCAGGCGCTGCCACCAACTGCGTGGCGCAGCGCGGTACGGCACGATGCTGGAGACAGCCAGCGTATGTCGGGCGCGGGTCAGCGCAACGTAGAGCGCATTGAGCTCCTCGCGCTGACGCTCCTGGTGCTCGGCTGCCAGCAGCGTCTGCGCACTGGCTGGCGGTTGGCTCTCGCTGGCCAGAAAGACAAAAGATTGCGGCCAGGCCGCTTCGCCCGGCCAGTCCACCAGCACCGTCATGCTGTCGGCGTTGCGCGCCGGCGTATCGGTGTCAAGCAGCAGCACGCTGTGGGCTTCGAGACCCTTGGCGCCGTGGATGGTCAGCAGACGCACCGCCTGCGCATTGACCGCCGCTGGCGCGCGCACGCCGCCGGCCTTGAGCGCACGCACCAGCGCATACGGCGTGGCAAAACGGCCGCCGCCCAGTTGCAGCGCAGTGCCGAGCAGTGCGCGCAAATTGGCCAGCACGGTCTCGCGCTGATGGCCAGGTGCGGCGGCGGCAAAGCGCGCGAGCACGTCACCATCGCTGTAAATGGCTTGCAGCGCATCGTGCGGCGGCAGCGCATCCAGCCAGGCTTTCCAGCGCAGCAGGCTAAGCGCAACCGATCGCTGATCAGCAGTCACGATGTTGCGAGTCTGCAGCAATTCGAACCACGAGGCCGAGCCCTGCCCCTTGGCCAAGGCCAGTTGCACCAGCGCCTGATCGCCCAATGCAAACAGCGGCGACTTGAGCACACGCGCCAGCGACAAATCGTGCTGCGTCGAGACCAGCACATCGAGCAGGGCGACGATATCCTGCACCTCGCAGCATTCAATCAGTTCGGTGTTGTCGCCGAGCTGGACTGCAATCTGCAAGCGGCGCAGTTCATCCTGCAGCGGCAACAGGGCCGAGCGCTTGCGCGCGAGCACCATGATGTTTTGCGGCTGCAGCGCCGCGCCGTCGGTCGGTGTGAGCTGCTGCGCAACCCAGCGCGCCGCCTGGCGCGCCTCCAGCACATGCAGGGTTTCTTCCGGTGACTCGCGCGGACTGCGCAGGCTGTCGCGCCAGGCATCCGCCAGCGCCGCGGCGTCCTCAGTCTCGATCGCCACCGGTCGCGGGATCGCAGGCAACTGGCACAAACTGCCAGCCAGTGCGGAACTGGTGGTGTGCGCGCGATAACCCTCAAATCCATCGGCCTGCACGGCGTCGAGCATGACCGCGTTCACGCTCGCGATCACGCCACGGGCGTTGCGCCGCGTGTGGTCGCAACTGAGCAAATCGCCCTGCAGCGCGTCACGCACAAAGGCCTGCGCCGCCTTGAACACCTGCGGCTCAGCGCGGCGAAAACGGTAAATGCTTTGCTTGGGGTCACCCACGATGAAGACGCTGGGCGCATGGCTGCCGGCGCCGGCGTAGCCGCTAAGCCAGGAGCGCAGCGCCTGCCACTGCAAGGGGTTGGTGTCCTGAAATTCGTCGATCAACAACTGGCGCACGCGCACATCGAGCCGCTCCTGCACCCAGCCCGAGAGCACCGGGTCACTCAGCATGATCAGTGCCGCACGCTCGACATCGTTCATGTCAACCCAGCCGCGTTCGAGCTTGAGCGCGGCATAAGCCTTGAGCAGCACGCGGCTCAGGCGCGTCATTCGCTGCTGGTAGCGCCACGCCGTCTGTTGCGCTCGCGCCGCCAGCACCTGCAGCACCAGGTCCTGCGCCACGCGCACCTGCGCAATGCCGACAATCTTTTCGCCAAACTTGCGTGGCTTCTCGTCCTTCGTCAGCAGCGCGTCCAACATGCCCTGCAGGTCACTGTTGCCAAGCGCCGCCGCCAGTTCAACACCCTTGGCTGCAAACGTCGGCGCACTGGCCTGCCCCAATGCCTTGGCGGCATCGAGCAGCGTCTGCCAGCATTGCGGCTGCGCGCGCAAAAAATCCTCCGGCTCAGCGAGTCCGGCAAAGCCGGGGCAATGCGCATCGAAGTTGGGCACCGACAGCGCCAGCACACCCTGCGCGTCGGCCAGGGCAAATTCAGTGCGCTTGTCCAGGGCCGTCTGCAAGGCTTTTTCAGTCTGCGCGCGACCGTACTCAAAAACCACTGCCTCGAAGTCGGCCTGGCGCTCGGCATCCAACACCAGCGCGGCGTAAAAGCGCCGCCACACCAACTCCTTCGGTTTGCTGTCGTCCTCCAGCAATTCATAGTCAGCCGGCAGTTCCATCTGCTGCAACAGCGCGAGCGGCGCGCTGCGCAGCAAGGCCGCAAACCAGCTGTGGAACGTGCGCACCTGAACCTGGCGTGTGCTGCAGAGCATCTGCTGGTAGAGCTGCGCCAACTGCTGCGGCAACACCGACTGCGCCTCGTCCGCAATCTGAACGCCGCGCTCACGCAGCGCCTGCAGCAGCGCGGCGCGATCGGCCACGGCAAACTCGGCCAGCCACTGGTACAGGCGCTCGCGCATTTCACCGGCCGCGCGGCGGGTGAAGGTGATGGCCAGAATTTCCTGCGGCGCCACACCTTCGAGCAGCGCGCGCACGATGCGCGAGACCAGCATCCAGGTCTTGCCAGCACCGGCGCAGGCTTCCACCGCCACACTGCGCTGCGGGTCGCAGGCGATGGCGTAAAAGGCTTCGGCGCTGACGTGCTGGCCGTTGCGTTCGTAGGCGGCAATCATGAAACAGTCCAAAAATCTTTGCGGCACAAGCCGCGCGCATCGCAGAAATCGCAAGCTTTGCCGGCACCGAGCGCGGGCAGGAGCGCACCGGCAGCGATGCGCGTCACGTCACTGGCAATGCCGTCGAGCAACTGGTCGCGCAGGTCAACGACGTCTTGCTGCTCATAGGCGCGCGTGCCTTCCTTCTCGCCGACATTGACGTAGGCTGCCGCCAGCGTGTCGTCACTCAGCAACGCAGCGTAGAACGCGAGCTGCGTGTCTTCCAATGGCGTCTTGACGCGCTGCGCCGTGATGCCAGGTGTTTCGGTCTTGTAGTCGATCACCAGGGCGCTGCCATCAGCTAAGCGGTCGATGCGGTCAATCTTGCCGACCAGCTTCAAGCCGCCCAGCGGCATCTCTTTCCAGGCCTCGGCCGCGACAAATTCGGCACCACCGGCCTGGTGCGCGGCCAGCCACTGCAGGTAGCCGGCGCGCACACGCGGCCAGGCAGCGGCAAACGGCAAAAACTCAGCCGGCGACAAGCCCAATTCCGTGCTGGCCTGCGCAGCCGCTGTGTCAAGCAGGGCTTGGCGCGCCTGTGCTTCTGACACCGGTGCGACCCGCAGCGCTTGGTGAAAATGCCGCAGCACCAGGTGCAACCAGTTGCCAAAATCGCGCTTGTCCAGCGCCACATCGAGTTCATCCGCGCCTTGCAGCTTGAGCTGGCGCAGCGCAAAAAAGCGGTAGGGGCAGCGGCGCAGGTCTTCGTAGGCGGTGCCGGAGAGCCGCTCCACGGGTAAAGCTTCGCCGCTGGGCTGCGGCATGGCGCAGGGCCTGGGATCGAGCGCGCGCAGGGGCCGCGGATCCGGCGCCAGCGCCTGCGGCTGCTGCAAGCGCAACTGCTGCACGAAACCGCTGGCCATCAATTGCTCGCCGCCTTCGCTCAAACGCCAGAGCACATCGACATGGGGAAACAGCAAGGCGTAATCCCAAGCGGCACGGGCCGCTGCGGCCAGATCGTCACGCGCTGGCAGGCCGAGCACGACCGACTGGGCTGGCGTCCACCAGGGCGGCGGCTCCGGCGACATCGGCAGGCGCGCCTCGTCACAACCGGGCAAGACAACGGCCGCCAGTGGACGCCCCAGCAACTGACTCAGCGGCAGGATAAGAACTTGTGTGTTCGTGCCATGGCCCGGCACAAAGCTCTTGCCCTCCAGGGTCTGACTGACCCAGGCCCGCAATTCACTGGCCGCCATGCGCGCCGTGACATCGGCAAACTCCAGTTCGGCGCCTTCGCGCAGTCGCAGCACATCGAGCACGGCTTGCCCGGCCTCGTCCTGCTCCAGCGCCGGCCACTGCCCGGCATCCTGCAACACGGCGCGCAAATCGTGCAGCCAGCCTGAGAGCGGCCGGTTCGCTTGCAGCCGCTCACGCAGCGCCTGCGCCTGCTGCACCAGCGCGGCTTCAGGCGGCAATGCGCGCCATTCACGCACACCGTCGCGGCGCCATTCGATCTCGGCCTGCGTCAACTGCTGCGCATCAAAGGCAGGGGCGTGCTTGAGCCAGTCCAGCACGGCATCAGTCGATGCATCCCACACCAGCGCGCGCAGCAGGCTCATGAGTGAGGCGGCGGCGCGCGTGGTGGAGAGCTTCCAGCCGGTCTCGTCGCTCACCGTGACGCCGGTCTGTGCCAGCATGGCGTGGACGCGGCGCGTCAGCACACGGTCCTGCGCCACCAGCGCAACCGGCACGCGACCGGCGGCCAGATGCGCCAGCACGCAGGCGCTAGCGCGCTGCGCCTCGTCTTCGGCGTCCTGCGCCGCGTGCAGTGCCACGGTGCCAAAGGACAAAGCTGGCTCCGACGCATCATCGGGCGTGTCCAGTGTCAGTAACAAAACCCGCGTGCCCAGTCGTTGCGCCAGGGTCTGCGTCAGCGGCTCGCTTTGAAAACCTTGCAGCAGCACCAGCAAATCGGGCTCAGCGCCGAACACCGGATCCGTCGCGTAGCTTGAACTGGCAGCCCAGGCCAAGGCGATGCGCGCTGTGGCCGCCTCCAGCGCTAGCAGCGGCGAATCGAGCGCTGCCGCCAGCATGGCACCCAGGCGCGCGCCCCAGGCAGCACGCTCAGCCGGCACGACCGCGGCGGCAACACGGGCCAGACTCCAGGCGCAGGCCATCAGGCGCGCAGCCAGCACGCCGCTGTGCGCGCCCAGACCGGCACGCGAGAGCAAGGAGGCCGCTGTCAGGCAATCACGTGCCGCGTCAAGTTGCAAGTCGTCCGGCCCCGGCACAAAGCCGCCCAGGCTGCGTGCCCAACTCATGGTGGTTTCGAAACGCGGCAGAAAACAGGCCGGCCTTGCGGTTTCTTCGCACGCACGCAACCAGGCTTGACGTGCCTGCGGGATCAGTTGGGCGTAGGGCAGCAACACAAGCGTCTGCGCGGCATGGACCTGGCGCTCCTGCATGGCCGCGCGCAACTGCGCCATCACGCAATCCCAAGCCCGTTGCACATGATGTGTTTTGGCTATCTCACTCATAGATGCAGGGCAATCGGTCGGGGGCTTGGTTTCTGTCACAATTTCCCCACTTTACCTTTAACGACAAAGATACCGAAAGTTGGCGGACGCGCAAACGCCAGGCGCGCCAGGCGATTCGGATCCACCCGCAACCCCAGAAGGAGAAATCATGGCCAGCGAATTGATCAAACCTGTGTCCGACGCGTCTTTTGAAGCCGATGTTCTGCAAGCCACGGTGCCGGTGCTGGTGGACTACTGGGCTGAATGGTGCGGCCCGTGCAAGATGATCGCGCCGATTCTGGACGAAGTATCAAGCGCCTACGAGGGTAAATTGCAGATTGCCAAGATGAACGTCGATGAAAACCGCGAAATCCCAGCCAAGTTCGGCATCCGCGGCATCCCGACGCTGATGGTGTTCAAGGACGGCCAGTTGGCCGCCACCAAAGTCGGCGCCATGAGCAAGGCGCAACTGACAGCTTTCATCGATCAGCAACTCTGAGGGCATTTCGCAATTTCCCAATCCGCAAAGTTGATCGTCATTGCGAGGAGCGCCAGCGACGCGGAAATCCAGGAAGTCCGGAGTCATGGATCGCCGCGGCCGGTGGCCTCGCGATGACGCCAATTAACAGTGCACGCAACGCCGCAGGCGAATTTCCTGTCCTTTTAAAATATCCATAACCGCTCCATTTCCTGTCATAATCGCGCCAGCTCACCGACTCCCACCCCGTGTCGGTTCGAATTCCCGGTTAATACCTTGAGGCGCAGGGCAACAGCCCGCCTCACCCGAAACTCCCCCGTATTTCGTTCAACTCCGTAGTTAGACACCCCATGCACTTAAACGAACTCAAGGCACTGCACGTGTCGGAAGTCCTCAAGCAAGCCGAAGAGCTTGAGATTGAAAACACCGGCCGCATGCGCAAGCAGGAGTTGATGTTCGCCATCATCAAGAAGCGCGCGCGCACCGGTGAGCAGATCATTGCCGACGGCGTGCTGGAAATCCTGCCCGACGGTTTTGGTTTCCTGCGCAGCCCCGACACCAGCTACACGGCATCGACCGATGACATCTACATCAGCCCGAGCCAGGTGCGGCGTTTCAACCTGCACACCGGCGACATGATCGAAGGTGAAGTGCGCACACCGAAAGACGGTGAACGCTACTTCGCGCTGAACAAGCTCGACCGCGTCAACGGCGGCGGTCCGGAAGACAACAAGCACAAGGTGATGTTCGAGAATCTGACGCCGCTGTTCCCCAAGGTGCAGATGCGCCTGGAGCAGGACATCAAGACCGACGAGAACATCACCGGGCGCATCATTGACATCATCGCCCCGATCGGCAAGGGCCAGCGCGCCCTGCTGGTGGCGCCACCGAAGAGCGGCAAGACGGTGATGATGCAGCACATTGCACACGCCATCAGCGCCAATTACCCCGAAATCCACATGATGGTGCTGCTGGTCGACGAGCGGCCGGAAGAAGTGACCGAAATGCAGCGCACCGTCAAGGGCGAGGTGATCGCCTCCACCTTCGACGAACCGGCGGCGCGCCATGTGCACGTGGCTGAGATGGTGATCGAGCGCGCCAAGCGCCTGGTCGAACTCAAGAAAGACGTGGTCATCCTGCTGGACTCGATCACGCGTCTGGCACGCGCCTACAACAATGTCGTGCCGTCCTCCGGCAAGGTCCTGACCGGCGGCGTCGACTCCAATGCCCTGCAGCGGCCCAAGCGCTTTCTGGGCGCGGCGCGCAACGTGGAAGAAGGCGGCTCGCTGACCATCATCGCCACGGCGCTGGTCGATACCGGCAGCCGCATGGACGAAGTGATCTTTGAAGAATTCAAGGGCACGGGCAACTCGGAAATCCACCTTGACCGCCGCCTTTACGAAAAACGCGTGTTTCCGTCGATCCAGCTCAACCGCAGCGGCACGCGGCGCGAGGAGCTGCTGCTGGCGCCGGAAATCCTGCAAAAGACCCGCATCCTGCGCCAGTTCCTCTACAACATGGACGAAATCGAATCCATGGAGATGGTGCTCAAGCAAATGCGCGCCACCAAGAACAACAGCGAGTTCTTCGACATGATGCGTCGGGGCGGCTAGGCTATAATTTACGGTTTTACGCGACAAGTACACCGGGCTTTGAATTGCGCAATGGTTTGCACAAGGGCTTGATGCGGCTGGCGCAACTGATGGAGAAGACATGAAAGAAGGCATTCACCCCAATTACCGCGACATTTGTTTCCAGGACTTGTCCAATGGTTTCAAATTCGTGACGCGCTCGTGCGCGAACGCCAAAGAGATGATCACGATGGAAGACGGCCGCGAACTGCCGCTGTACAAACTTGATACCTCGAGCGAATCGCATCCGTTCTACACCGGCACGCAAAAATCCGTGGACAACATGGGCGGCCGCGTCGAGCGCTTCCGCAACCGTTTCGGCAAGACCGCCGCCAAGTAAATACTGGCAAACGCTTCGCGCGAAAGGCAGCCCGGTTTACCGCGCTGCCTTTTTTCATAGCGATTAACATCAGCGCGTGAACTCAACCACTCCCGCCATCGTTGCCCAGGGCGCCGTGCGCCGCTTGCCGCGCGTGGCACTGCTGCTGCTTTGCATCGCCTACGTGCTGCCGGGGTTTTTTGGCCGCGACCCCTGGAAAGGCGCGGACATTGCGGCCTTCGGCTACATGGCCGAACTCTCGCGTGGTGCCAGCGACTGGATGGCGCCGCATTTGCTCGGCATGCCGCCCGAGGTTGATGCGCTGCTGCCCTACTGGCTTGGCGCCTGGGCCATGCAAATCGCGCCGGCCTGGATCGCCACCGACTTTGCCGCGCGCATCCCGTTCGGCCTGCTGCTGGCGCTGGCACTGGCAGCCACCTGGTACGGCACCTACTACCTGGCGCGCAACACGGATGCCCAGCCCGTCGCCTTTGCCTTTGGCGGCGAGGCCCTGCCACCCGACTATGCCTGCGCCATGGCGGACGGGGGCCTGCTGGCCTTCATCGCCTGCCTGGGCCTGGCGCAGCTGTCGCACGAAACAACTCCGGCCATGGCGCAACTGTGCTTTGCCGCGCTGTCCTTTTTCGCCCTAGCCGCCCTGCCCTACCGCACGGTCATGCCGGTGCTTGCGGGCGTGCTGGGGCTCGTCGGTCTGACCCTGTCGGGCGCACCCACGGTTGCGCTGCTGCTGGGCAGTGGCGGGGCCCTGATTCACGGACTGGACCGCAGCCCCGGACGCAAGGCCGCTTCGCAACAGATCTGGTGGGCTGCGGGCATTGCGCTCATCACGGCGCTGGTGGCCTGGCTCGCGCTGCGGCTCGATCTGTGGCGCTGGCGCATCGAGCTGCCCGAGGCCAACTGGACCGAGTGGCGCAGTCTCGGACGATTGCTGCTGTGGTTCACCTGGCCGGCCTGGCCGCTTGCGCTGTGGACCGTGTGGCGCTGGCGGCACCAGTTGATTCGTCGCGCCATGCCGAGCCGGCATCTGGCCGTGCCGCTGTGGCTGGCCGGCATCGCCATCGGCGCGACGCTCACCACCGGATCAGCCGATCGCTCGCTGCTGCTGGCCCTGCCCGCGCTGGCGGCGCTGGCCGCGTTTTCCCTGCCAACGCTCAAACGCAGCGTTTCCGCGCTGGTGGACTGGTTCACATTGCTGTTCTTCACGGGCTGGGCCGTTGTCATCTGGGTTATCTGGATCGCCCTGCAGACTGGCGTGCCGCAACAACCGGCGGCCAACGTGGCGCGGCTGGCACCCGGTTTCCAGCACAGCTTTTCACTGCTTCCCTTCCTGATTGCCGCCGTCGCCACGCTGGCCTGGGCTTGGCTGGTGAAGTGGCGGGTGGGACGCCACCGCAGTGCGATTTGGAAGAGCCTGGTCCTGCCCGCCGGCGGCGCAACGCTGTGCTGGCTGCTGCTAATGACGCTATGGCTGCCGCTGCTTGATTTTGCGCGCAGCTACGCGCCTTTGGTTCACCGCGCCATGGTGATCATGCCGCGCGCCACTTGCATCGAGACGCATGGCCTGAGCCGTGGCCAGATCGCAGCCTTCCAGTTGCACGGCCACGTGCGCGTCAACATCATCGACGCTCAAGGCAGCTGCCCCTGGCTCGTCGTGCACAAGGATGCCTTGAACACGCTGTCGAAAAGTGTGGATCTGGCCAACTGGAAACTGCAGGGCAACATCCGCCACCCGATCGACCGCGACGAGGACCTGCTGATTTACCGCCGCGTCAACTGATCGCAGGCAACTGCTGCGCCCTGCAGCGACCGGCCGGAAAGATGATCGAAAAGACCGAGCCCTTGCCCGGTGTGCTCTGAATGCCAAGCTCCGCACCATGACGCTGCGCCACGTGCTTGACGATGGCCAGACCGAGGCCGGTGCCACCGGTGTCGCGCGAGCGGCTGTGGTCCACGCGGTAGAAGCGCTCGGTCAGGCGCGGAAGATGTTCCGGCGCAATGCCGGGACCGGTGTCCGTAACGGAAAACTCGGCCCGACCGTCAGACAAGGGCAGCCAGCGCACCACGATGTCGCCACCGGCCGGTGTGTAGCGAATGGCATTGCCGACCAGATTACTCATGGCACTGAACAGTTCGTTGCCGGCCCCTGCAATCTCGCCGCCAGCTTGGTAATCAAACACCAGCGCATGCACGCGCTGCGCTGCCGGATTGAGGGCGGCGGACAAGGCCCTGGCGTCCTGCTCGATCTGCTGCATCAAGGCCGGCACGGCGATCCAGTCCGACAGACCGGGCGGCGGACTTCCCTCCAGTCGGGACAGGGTCAGCAGGTCGCTCACCAGGATCTGCATGCGATCGGCCTGCTGCGCCATCAGGGCCAGATAGCGTTCCCGCTCCGGCTCGGTCAATGCGCAGGTCTGCAGGGTCTCGACAAAGCCGCTGAGCACGGTGAGCGGTGTGCGGATTTCATGCGAGACATTGGCCACGAAGTCGCGCCGCATCGCGTCCGCTTGCTCCAGGGCCGTGACATCGCGCGACAGCAGCAGCAGACGGCCGCGGCCATAGGGATAGAGGTGGACCGAGAGCCGGACCGGCCGCGCCGACGTGTTCTCGCGCCCCGGCATGAGCAGTTCGTCGCGGTAGTCGTGCCCGGCAAAATAACGCACGAAGCCAGGCTCGCGCACCAGATTGCCGATGTGCTGCAGCATGTCTCGCTGCGCGTCCAGACCGAAGTGCGTGGCAGCGGTCTCGTTGAACCACTCGATGCTGCCCTGTGCGTCGAGCAGCATGACACCATTGGGCGAGGCCTGGAACGCGAGCAGAAAGTCCTGCAGCCGGTTCTGGCTGTCGCGCAGTTGGCGCTCCCGGCCCAACACCAGGCGACGCGTCCGCGCCGACACCTCGCCCCACAGTCCGGTGCTGATCGCCACTTCCGAAACATCGCCGGCACGCAACCAGCGCAACACGCGCGACGCACGCGACCAGTCGATCAGAAACCAGACCAGGCCGCCGAACAGGATGCCTACCGCCAGCCCTTCCCACTCGGTCGCTGCGATGCCGCTTCGCAATGCGGCAAACCAGCCAGCCGATCCACCGGCTAGCAAACAGGCAACAAAGAAAAGAACGCGCCAGAACATGGTCAGAACGGCTAACCCGTGCTTTTCTGGTCAATGCAAATGGAAATTGTCATTGCGCAGATGACGCTGCCTGCACGACGTGCGCCGTCAGCCGGTAACCGGCACCGCGCACGGTCTCGATCATTTGCCCCGCGCTGGCACCAAGCGCCTCGCGAAGGCGCTTGACATGGACGTCGACGGTCCGCTCCTCGATGAACACATGATCGCCCCACACCTTGTCCAGCAACTGGGAGCGGCTGTGCACGCGTTCGGCGTGGGTCATCAGGTAGTGCAGCAGCTTGAACTCGGTCGGACCGAGCTTGAGCATCTGGTCGTTGAAGGCGACGCGGTAGGTCGACGAATCCAGCGACAAGGCGCCCACCGCCACCACGCCACCGACCTGCTCGGGCGCGCGCCGGCGCAGCACGGCGCGCACTCGGGCCAGCAATTCCTTGGTGGAGAACGGCTTGACGATGTAGTCGTCCGCGCCGGCGTCGAGCCCGGACACGCGGTCGCTCTCATCGCTGCGTGCTGTCAGCATGATGATGGGAACCGCCTTGGTGCGCGGGTTGGCGCGCCAGCGCTTGGCCAGCGTCAAACCACTCTCGCCAGGCAGCATCCAATCGAGCAGGATCACATCGGGCAGCACGTCGTCGAGTTCGCGCTGGGCCGAGGCACTGTCCATGGCCCAGGTCGGGCGAAAACCGTTGTGGCGCAGGTTGACGGCGATCAGTTCGGCGATGGCCGGTTCGTCTTCGACAATCAGCACGCCCGGTTGCTGCCTCATTTCAACACCGACTCGATCTCTTCCATCGAGGTGTGTCGGATGTCGGCACCCTTGACGACGTAGATGATGAACTCCGCAATGTTCTTCGCATGGTCGCCGATGCGCTCGATGGCCTTGGCCAGAAAGAGCAGGTCCAGGCTTGGCGAGATCATGCGCGGGTCTTCCATCATGTAGGTGATGAGCTTGCGCACAAAGCCGTTGAACTCCTGGTCGATCTGGTCGTCTTCTTTCAGGATCGACACCGCGGCTGCCGTATCGAGCCGGGCAAAGGCATCAAGCGCCTTGCGCAGCAACCCCGAAGCCATGTCCGCTGCCACCCGCAACTCAAGCGCCGGCAAGGAACGCGGCGAGCCGCTGTCGATAATGGAGCGCACCATGCGCGCCATCTTCTCGGCCTCGTCGCCGACCCGCTCCAGGTTCGCCGTGGTCTTGGAGATCGCGATCAACAGGCGCAGGTCGCGCGCGGTCGGCTGGCGCCGGGCAATGATGCTCGAGAGTTCGCGGTCGATGTCGACCTCCATGGCATTGACGCGGGCTTCGGTTGCCGTCACCGCGTTCGCCGCCTCGACGTCGAATTGGGACAGCGCGTAGATGGCCTGGCGGATCTGCGATTCCACCAGGCCGCCGAGTTCCATGACCCGGGTCGAGACCGCGCTGAGTTCGCTGTCGAACTGCGTTGAGAGATGTTTTTCAGGCATGATTTCCCCTTATCCGAACCGACCGGTAATGTAGTCTTCCGTTTCCTTGCGCGTGGGCTTGAAGAATATCTGCTCGGTCGAACCAAACTCGATCAAATCACCCAGGTACATGTAGGCCGTGTAGTCGCTGCAGCGCGCCGCCTGCTGCATATTGTGGGTCACGATCACGACGGTGTAGTCGCGCTTGAGTTCGGTGATCAGTTCCTCGACCTTGGCCGTCGAGATCGGATCGAGCGCTGAGCACGGCTCGTCGAGCAGCAGCACTTCAGGCCTGATGGCGATGCCGCGCGCAATGCACAGGCGCTGCTGTTGGCCACCCGACAGGCTGGAGCCGCTTTGGCCGAGCTTGTCTTTGACCTCGCCCCACAAGGCGGCCTTGCGCAGCGCCCACTCGACACGCTCTTCCATGTCGGTCGTGCTCAGCGATTCGAACAGCTTGACGCCGAAGGCCACGTTATCGTAGATCGACATCGGAAACGGCGTCGGTTTCTGGAACACCATGCCGACCTTGGCACGCAACAGCGCCACATCCTGCTTGCTGGTCAACAGGTTCTCGCCATCGAGCAGCACCTCGCCCTGCGCGCGCTGCTCGGGATAGAGCTCGAACATGCGGTTGAAGACGCGCAGCAGGGTTGACTTGCCGCAGCCCGAAGGCCCGATGAAAGCGGTCACCTTGTTTTCCGGAATTTCCAGGTTGATGCCCTTGAGCGCGTGAAACTTTCCGTAGAAAAAATTCAGATCCTTGACGGCAATCTTGGTCGTCTCGCGGGTGGCTACAGCGGCAGTCATGTTGGTACCTTGTTTCGTATCGTTGGCAAGCCTGGATCTCAGGACTTGTTGCGGGTGACAACCCGCGCCAGGATGTTGAGCGCCAGCACGGCAATCGTGATGATGAACACGCCAGCCCAGGCCAGTTTCTGCCAGTTTTCGTAGGGACTCATGGCGAACTTGAAGATGGTCACCGGCAGACTTGCCATCGGCTCGCTCAGGCTTGAAGTCCAGAACTGGTTGCTCAGCGCGGTGAACAGCAGGGGTGCCGTTTCACCCGCGATGCGCGCGACGGCCAGCAGGATGCCGGTGATGATGCCGGCACGGGCCGACTTCATGGTGATGCTGACGATCACTTTCCACTTCGGCGCCCCCAGGGCATAGGCCGCCTCGCGCAAACCGGGCGGCACCAGCTGCAACATGTTCTCGGTGGTGCGGATCACCACCGGAATGGCGATCAGGGCCAGCGCCATGATGCCGGCATAGCCGGAGAATGATTTGAAGCGGGTGACCACCACCGCGTAGACAAAGAGGCCGATCACGATGGACGGCGCCGACAGCAGGATATCGTTGACGAAGCGCGTCGTCTGCGCCAAGGCACCCTTGGTATCGAATTCGGCGAGGTAGATGCCGGCCATGATGCCGATCGGCGTGCCGACAAAGGTCGCCAGCAGGACCATCAGGAACGACCCATAAATGGCGTTCGCCAGGCCGCCCGCATCATTCGGCGGTGGCGTCATTTGTGTCAGCGTGTCGAGGGTGAGGCCACCGATGCCGAGGCGAATGGTCTCGAACAGGATCCAGAACAGCCAGAACAGGCCAAAGGCCATGGCCAGCAGCGACAGCGTCAGGGCAACGCGGTTGATGCGCTTGCGCTGCGCGTAGCGCGTCTGACGCATCTGATTCAAATCGGCCGCTTGCAGCAGGCGTTGCCCGGTTCTCATGTCTTGGCCCCTTCGCCCTTGCGCAATTGGGCCAGCAGTACTTTGGACAAGGTCAATATCACAAACGTGATGAAGAACAAGACCAGACCCAGGTACATCAGCGCAGCCTGGTGCAGGCCGGCACCGGCCTCGGCGAATTCATTGGCCAGCGCCGACGTGATGCTGTTGGCGGCCTGGAACAGGCTGAGCGAATCGAGCTGATTGAAGTTGCCGATGACAAAGGTCACGGCCATGGTCTCGCCGATGGCACGACCCAGACCCAGCATGATGCCGCCGATGACACCCGCCTTGGTGTAGGGAAGCACCACCGTGGAGACCACCTCCCACGTGGTAGCGCCCAGGCCGTAGGCCGACTCCTTGAGCAGGGTGGGCGTGACCTCGAAGACATCGCGCATGACCGAGGCGATGAACGGAATGATCATGATCGCCAGTATGATGCCGGCCGACAGGATACCGATACCGACCGGCGGGCCGGAAAAGAACGCACCCAGGTAGGGCACGTCGGAAAAAACAGCCTGCAGCGGCTGCTGCACATAGGTCGCCAGCAGCGGGCCGAACACGAGCAGACCCCACATACCATAGACGATGGACGGAATCGCAGCCAGCAGTTCAATCGCCGTGCCCAGGGGACGCTTGAGCCAGGCCGGAGAGAGCTCGGTCAGGAACAGGGCGATGCCGAAACTCACCGGCACCGCGATCAACAAAGCAATCAGCGAAGTCATCAGCGTGCCGTAAATCATGACCAGACCACCGAACTCTTCCTTGACGGGGTCCCAGGTGGTGCTGGCGAGAAAGCTGAACCCATACTTGCTGATGGCCGGCCAGGCGCTGACCGTGAGCGAGACCAGAATGGCCAGCAGCATTCCAAGCGTCAACCAGGCCGCACCCTTGGCCAGCCAGCCAAAGATGCGGTCGGCTAGAGGCCCGGAGCGGTTTGCCTTTGCTGGAGGAGGATTTGTCATGGCGCGCCCGGAAAGCCTTGCAGATGGATGAACAGGCAACTGATTCGCCGGAAGTGTAGTTGACACAGACCCGCCCCTGGAAAAAGTCGCGCTGCCTTACTTCAAAGCAACCGGCTTGCCAGACGCATCAGTGGTATGCGACCAGGCCTTCTCGATCGAAGCAATCACATTGGCCGGCATCGGAACGTAGTCCAGATCGGTTGCACTCTTGCCACCGTTCTTGTAGGCCCAGGAAAAGAACTTAAATGCTTCCGTGGCATTGGCCGGCTTGTCCTGCTTCGTGTGCATCAGGATGAAGGTAGCGGTCGAAATCGGCCAGGCGTTCTTGCCGGGCTGGTCGGTGATGAGCTGATAGAACGACTTGTTCCAGTCGGCACCGGCAGCGGCGGCCTTGAATGCATCTTCATCAGGCGCGACGAACACGCCGTCCCGGTTCTTGAGCAAGGTGTAGGTCATCTTGTTCTGCTTGACATAGGAATACTCGACGTAGCCGATCGAATTGGGCAGACGATTGACGAAGGCGGCGACGCCCTCATTGCCTTTGCCACCGGCGCCGACCGGCCAGTTCACCGCTGTGCCCTCACCCACCTTGGCCTTCCACTCGGCATGCACACGGCTCAGGTAGTTCGTGAAATTGAAGGTCGTACCGGACCCGTCGGCACGGCGCACCGGGGCAATGGCCGCATCGGGCAGTGCCAGCGTGGGGTTCAGTGCCTTGATGGCGGCGTCGTTCCATTTGGTAATCTTGCCGAGGTAAATGTCGCCGAGTACCTGGCCGTCGAGCTTCATCTGACCCGGTGCGATGCCTTTGATGTTGATCACCGGAACGGTGCCACCGATGACGGTGGGAAACTGGAACTGGCCCTTGGCCTTGAGCACCTCATCGGTTTGCGGCATGTCAGACGCGCCGAAATCGACCGTCTTGGCATCAATCTGCTTGATGCCTGCACCGGAGCCGACCGACTGGTAATTGACCTTGACGCCGGTTGCCTTGTTGTATTCGGCCGCCCACTTTGCGTACAGCGGAGCCGGAAAGCTGGCACCGGCACCAGTGATTTCCTGCGCGGCCGCCAAGTTAAGGTAGGACATGGCAAGCACGCCCGCCACACTGATCAGGGAAATTTTGAAACTGGTCTTCATGGGAATACCTTTGCGTTGAATTGGGGATAACTCTGCGGTAACGGGGCAACTATAAGAAGGTTATATGACAGTGATGTGACATCTTTGCGGTTTTGCAAACGGCCGATGGATCGCAAGCCCGGCCTTTCAGACATGCAGCTGTCACGTTTTCGTCAAAAAACGACCCTATTCTTCCCCCTGTAGGAACTTCGACTCGGGGGGCAGGCTTGACTGCAATCAATGACGACTTGGTCCAGCGTATCCGACGCGACCTGGATGACAGCTACGACGAGGAGCTGGAACTGGAGCTGGAAGACCGAAATGTCGACGAACTCGCGCAAAGTTCGCTCGACACGGCGTCCAGGCAATACAAGGAAAGCCGTCGCCGGTATTTTCGTGAACTGTTCCGGATGCAGGGTGAACTCGTCAAGCTGCAGGACTGGGTGGTCAAGACCGGGCACAAGGTCGTGATCCTTTTTGAAGGCCGCGACGCGGCCGGCAAAGGCGGTGTCATCAAGCGCATCACCCAGCGCCTGAATCCGCGCGTCTGTCGCGTGGCGGCCTTGCCGGCGCCGAACGCACGCGAACAAACCCAGTGGTATTTTCAGCGCTACGCAGCCCATCTGCCGGGGGCCGGTGAGATGGTGCTGTTCGACCGCAGCTGGTACAACCGGGCCGGTGTCGAGCGGGTGATGGGCTTTTGCTCTGATGAACAATACGAGGAGTTCTTCCGAACCGTCCCCGAATTCGAAAAGATGCTGGTGCGCTCGGGCATCCAGCTCATCAAGTACTGGTTCTCCATCTCGGACGAGGAGCAGCATCTGCGCTTCATGGGCCGCATCCACGATCCGCTCAAGCAATGGAAGCTCAGCCCGATGGACATGGAGTCCAGGCGGCGCTGGGAGGAGTACACCAAGGCCAAGGAAATCATGCTGGAGCGGACCCACATTGCGCAGGCACCCTGGTGGATGGTTCTGGCCGTGGACAAGAAGAAGGCCCGGCTCAATTGCATTCACCACCTGCTGCAACAGATTCCCTATGGCGAAATCGAACATCCGGCCATCGTGTTGCCGGAAGTCTATTGAAGGCTCGTCCAGGTCACCAAGCCGTCACGAAACCGTCACGAAACCTTTGTACGCTCAAAACATCATTAATCTGGAGAAGAATCTCATGTTCACTCGCCGCGCCTTAGCTCTTTCCCTCGTTGCGCTTGCGCTGGCCGGTTGCGCCAGTGTGCCGGCACCGGTTTCAGTTGCCGACAGCATCGCGAAAAACCCGTCGCTGAGCACGCTGGACGGCCTGCTGGGCCAGGCTGGCCTGAACGCCACACTGCAAGGCAGCGGCCCATTCACCGTGTTCGCACCCAGCAACGAAGCCTTCAAGGCGGTGCCTGCCAAGACCATGGACGACCTGGCCAAACACCCGGACAAGCTCAAGGATCTCTTGACCTTCCACGTTGTGGCCGGAAGACTTACCGCCGCCGAAATCAAGAATTCTTCTGTCAAGACCGTCAACGGCGCCGAACTGGCGCTATCCAAGGCTGGCGAATTCGTCACGGTTGAGCAGGCTCTGGTCCAGACCGCCGATATCGCCGCCAGCAACGGCGTGATTCACATCATCGACAGCGTTCTGATCCCGCCGCCCAAGAAGTAAAGCGCACACCCCGCCGGGTGTGTCGGAGCATCACCACAACCGACGGGCTGCATGCGGATGCTATGCTGGACACTGAGACACAGGGAAACATAGCTGATGCAAGATGGAACACGCTTGGCGGCTGTCGATTTGGGATCGAACAGCTTTCGCCTTGAAATTGGACGCATTGAACACGACCAGTTTTACCGCACCGAATACTTGAAGGAAGCCGTGCGCCAGGGCAGCGGCCTCGACGACGAGCGCAAGCTGACGCCCGCGGCCATGCAGCGCGGCTGGGACTGTCTGGCCCGCTTTGGCGAACGGTTGGCGGGCTTCGACAACGCCGAGGTGTCGGCCGTGGCGACGCAGACCTTGCGCGAAGCGCGCAACCGCGACGAGTTCCTGCACAAGGCCAGCGCCGTCTTGGGCTTTCCGATCGACGTCATCTCGGGTCGTGAAGAGGCGCGCCTGATCTACCAGGGCGTTGCCCACTCGCTGCCACCGAGCGACGAGCGCCGCCTGGTCGTCGATATTGGCGGGCGCTCCACCGAACTCATTCTCGGCAAGGGATGGAAACCGAAATTGATGGAGTCCTACCGGGTCGGCAGCATTGCCTGGTCAGCCAAGTACTTTGCGGACAACCAGTTCACCCGACATGCCTTCCAGATGGCCGAGATCGCCGCCAAGGCGGTGCTCGATGAGGCTCTCAATGCCTACCGCCGCGATGACTGGGACGTGGCCTATGGTTCAGCCGGAACCGTCGGCGCTGTGGGCGACATATTGGCCGCTGCCGGCTGGCCCACCGGCAGCGTCAACCGGGAAGGACTGGACTGGCTGCAGGACAAGCTGATCAGCGCGAAAAGCGCCGATCGCGTGCGGCTGATTGGCCTCAAGGACGACCGGCGCGCCATCATCGGCGGTGGCTTGAGCGTCTTGCGCGCCGTCTTTGACCTGCTGCAGATCGATCAGATGCATCTGACGACCGGCGGTCTGCGTCATGGCCTGCTGTTCAACCTGATGGGCAGTGCCCCCGATCAGAGCGATGTGCGCGCCAAATCAGTTCAAAGGCTGGTCAGCAAGTTCGGAACCGATGCGGTGCAGGGCTTGCGCGTGGCGAAGGTGGCCCTCGAGCTGTTTGCGCAGCTGCATTCGACGCTGAAGTCAACGAACCCGAAAGACGAGCGGCAGGCCCGAAAGCTCGCCTGGGCTGCGCAGTTGCATGAGATCGGCAGCCGCATCTCGCACAGCGACTACCACAAGCATGGCGCCTACATCCTGGACAACTCGGATGCCCTGGGCTTCTCCCTGCCCGAACTGCACCGGCTCAGCCAACTGGTATTGGGGCATCGCGGCAAGCTGCGCAAGCTCGAGGTCGACTTCGACGACGCGGAGTTCATCGCGCAGTTGCTGACCCTGCGTCTGGCCGTCATCCTGTGCCACGCCCGACGCGACCCTGAGCTGAGCGGCCTGCAGCTGATGTGCAGTGCTGACCACGACAAAACCTTTGTCATCGCGTGCCGCAGTGCCTGGGCACAGTCCTATCCGCAGTCGGCCCATCTGCTGCGCGAAGAGGTGCTGGCATGGCAGAAGACGCCATGGACGCTGGCCTTTTCTCCTGACTGAACGCCGGTCGGCGGGCCCCGCGCGGCCCGCCATTTGACTGAGGAAAACATAATGGTATAAACTGTATACCTCGTTTTTCCAAGGACAGGCAACATGGTCACGACAGCAAACGCATTCACACCGGCGGCACCGGCAAAGACCACCGCAGCCGCTCCCGCCAAGGCGGCGGCATCTGCAAGATCACCAGCACCAGCCAGGAAACCAGCCCGCAAAGCTGTTGCGAAAAAGCTTACGAATAAACCGGCGCCGATCGCAAAACCGGCGGCAAAAAAAGTCGTCAAGGCGCTTGCCGCAAAGCCTGTCAAGGCGTCGGTTCCAGCAGCGGCCGCACCCGCTGTCAAAGCACTTGCAAAACCCGTGCTCGCGAAAGTGGTCAAGGCAAAGGCGGCAAAGCCCGTCAAGGAAAGGAAGCCCAAGCTGGTCCGTGACAGTTTCACAATGCCGAAGGTCGAATACGGGGTGCTCGCCGAGCTCAAGCAGCGCGCCGGCAAGCTTGGCAGCCCGGTCAAGAAAAGCGAGTTGCTGCGAGCCGGAACCAAGGCCCTGGCCGCCATGGCCGACAACGCATTCCTGGCTGCGCTGAAAGCCGTCCCGGCCATCAAGACCGGGCGTCCGAGCAAGGACTGAGCGCCATGAAACGTAGCGTCTGCGCAAACCGGGCGCGCGGCGTTCTCAGTGCGAAACCAGGCCTTCGGCGATCGGGCGTTTGAAGACCAGCCACGCCGGCAGCGTGGCGACAATGGAACCGGTGACGATTAGCCCCGCCACCAGAACCTCTTCGGTCGCGCCCAGCCGCACCGGCATCGCAAACCCGAACTGCGACTGCATCCAGTGCGAAAGCCCATTGGAACCGAGCCACCCCAACATGACACCCAGCGCGGCACCAGTCGTGATCAGCAGCACGACTTCGATCCAGACGACGCAAAAGACGTAGAGGCGGCTGGCGCCGATGGCCCGCAGCACCGAGAACTGGCGCTGGCGCGCCAGAAAACCGACCAGCAAGGCCATCAGCACCGCAGCCACGACCAGAACCTCGGTCGTGATGGCCAGAACCGACATGAGGTCGCGCACGTTGCCCAAAGTCAGGTACAAATCGTTGAGCACTTCGGCCGGGAACAAGGCCACGCTGCGCGGCGTGCGCCACTGCGCGCGCAGGCGGTAGGCGCTGGCAACCGAGTCGGGCTTGATCGCGATGGCCGGCACACCGGACAGGTGGCCGGCGTCCCATGGCGGACCGATGCGCGATACGCCGCTGGCCGCGTGACCAATCGACAGGCCATGCACACTCCAGACGTCTTCGATTGGCACCAGAATGGCCGTATCCCAGATGTTCTCGCGTGGCGGCAAGCGCCCCACCACCGTGTAGTGAGCCGCGTCATGCCCGGGGTCGCCGTGCGTCGCCTCGTCATCCGCAGGCAGGTGCAGTCCGTGCGCCGGGCTGAAGGTCGCGCCGATGGCGAGCGCGACACCGGCGCCAACGACGGCCTCGCCACGCCGCTGAAAGATCCGTCCCTGTGTTGGCTGCAGCGTGCCACCCCGGCTCACGAAGTCGGCGATGGTGCCGACGATGGCGTGGCCTTGCCAGTTGTCGCCAAACGCGATCGGCGCGGCATATTTCACGCCAGCCGCGCTGCCGGCCTTTGCCAGCAGGTCGCCGTCGAGCAAGGGAATGGCCTGGGGCCGCAGATAGACGGCGGTCAGCACCAGTTGCGTGTTGCTGCCCGGCGCGCCCACCAGCAGATCGAAATCGTCAGCGGCGCGGGCGCTGCCTTGACGCAGGGCGCGTTCCTGAGAGATCACGGCAATTCCGGTGGCCACGGAAAGGGCCATGAGCAGCACGGTCACCCATGCCAGCAACCGGTTGCGGCGCAGGTCGGCGCCAACGACCGGGAACGGGTTGAAGCGTGGCATCATGACACAGAAAATTCCTGCAGCGCGCCTTGCGCCAGACGCACGCAGCGGTCCATGCGCAGCAGCAGTTCCTGCTCGTGGGTCACCACAAGCAGCGTGGCCCCCTGGGCACGGACCAGTTCAACCAGCAGGTCGCCAATCTGCGTCCGATGGTCCGGATCCAGACTGGCGGTGGGCTCATCGGCCATGACGATGGCCGGTTGCAACAACAGGGCGCGTGCCAAGGCAACGCGCTGGCGCTCCCCGCGCGAGAGCAAGGCCGTCAACCGGTCCCATGCCGACAGCCCGACGGCCGTCAGCAGGTCGCGGGCGCGTTGCTGCAAAGCCGGCGCCAGCTTCCAGCGATCGAAACACGCGGGCAGCAGCACGTTGTCGAGCATGGAGAGACCTTCGACCAGATGGAAGTCCTGAAATACCAGTCCGAGATGGCGATGGCGCCAACGGCACAGACCATCCGCCGAAAGTGCGCCGATATCTGTGCCGCCCCATTCGATCTGACCCGATGCGGGGCGCGCAATGCCCGCCAGGCAATGAAACAAGGTGGTCTTGCCGGCACCTGAAATACCGCTGATTCCAAGGCTGCAGCCGGACGGCAGATCAAGCGCCGCAATGCTGAAAAGCGGATGCGACTGGCCGACAAACCGGACCAGCAGATCGCGCACGTGCAAGTCACCCTTGCCACTCACAGTTTGGACACCTCGGCATCGACAATACGCACTTGGCTGACGAATCCGTTCTCCGGATCGGTCCAGGAACCCATTTCCAGTCGGCCCGCGACTTCGATGCGCTGCGAGAAATTCACCGGACCCAGCGTCGCCTTGAGGTAGATGACCACGATGTCCGAGGGCCACTGCGCATCCGACGAGCAAAAGGGACAGACCGCCACCGGTTCGCGCGTGAGCACGAAGAACTTGCTCTCGGGCTTGAGCGGCGGCGCAATGTAGCCGCGCATGCGGACCGTATGACCCTTGAGCAATTTGGCCCGTTCCGAATATTGGGTGCCCAGCACACCGACCGACTTGTAGAGCGAATCAAAACTCAGATGCGAGTCCAGGCTCATGTTGTCGGCGGCACGGGCGCCGCTCGCCCACAGCAACAGGGATGAAAGCAAGAATCGCCGGCCAAGGCATTCTCTGGACTCCCGATGGATTGCGGACATTACTTCTTGCGGGGCTTGGCCGCAGCGCCAGTCTCTTGCGACGCCAGTGCCAGTGCGTCGGCCATGATGCGGAACAGTTCGGTGTTTTCCATCTGTCCATGCACCTTGTCGGCGCCCGGGCCGCTGGCCGTCAGCACCACATCGTCACCGGAATGAACACCGCTGTTCGAAGCGCGCGCACCCTTGTTTGGCAGGTTGCCTTCACGCAGCACGGCGCCCGGAACAGCCTTGTACTTTTCGTTGGCCACCATGAGGCCGTCGGCATTGCGAAGGGTCGGCACAAATTCACCGTCCATGAAGGGGCGGAAGGTGTCGTAGTGATCCGGATAGGCACCGAAGGTCATGCGCAGGCGGCGCGACACATCCACCTTGCCCGGATAGCCCTGCGCATCGGGCGCCGGGTAATTGGGAAAGCCCGCTTCGGCATAGGTTTCAACCTTGTCGCGCATGTCAACGCCGGGTTCCTCGTCATTGACGGTTCCAATCACGCTGACCGCGTGCGAATGGTCCGAGGTCACGAGGATCAGGGTATTGTTGCCGTTCGCCTTGGCCCATTCCTTGGCCTGCTTGACTGCAACGTCGAGCATGATGGTGTCGTAGATAGCGCGCTCGGGGTCGAGCGAATGGGAGTACTTGTCGATGCGCGCGCTCTCCACCATCAGCACAAACCCTTTCTTGTTGCGCGACAAGACCTTCAGCGCCGCCGCCATCTCTTCCGGCACATCGGGCTGGTCGGGGAACTTGGAGACAGATCCCTTCTTCAGGAATTTCAGGTCGAGCGCGCCATCGACATTGCCGGTGTTGTACAGACCGAGCATGCGCGTCGTCCTGGCATCGTCGGCAGCGGCCTGCATCTCTGACTTGCTGATGGCGATCTTGTAGTCGGCCTGTCTGAACAGGTCGATGTAGTCCACATCATCGCCACGCTTGGAGCCGGCGGTCGACTTCGGCAGGAAGTTGGGCGAGCCGCCACCCATCAGGACGTCGATCTTGCTGTCGTAGTACATCTTGACGATGTCGTTGAAGTCCGAGCGGCGCCGCGTGTGCGCCACCATCGCCGCCGGCGTGGCGTCTTCGATTTCGGAATTGGTGACCGCGCCGACGGCCATGCCGCGGCGCTTGGCCAGCGCCGTGATGGTGTCGACTCTCGGGTGATCCAGGGTGCTGGCGGCGCGCGAGCAGTACACACCCAATGCATTGACGCAGGACTTGTGGCCTGTCGTGTAGGCATGCGCCGCATTGGCCGAGTCGGTGATGATGGAGTCCGTGCCCTGCGTAGTCAGCAGCGCCATGTACGGCATGTCATCGATCGCCAGTTTGCCGGTGAACTTGCCGCCCTCGATGCCTTGGGACAGGATGCGCGCCGCAGTCCGGTGTGCGATGGAGAGACCGTCGCCGATGAACAGGATCACGTTCTTCGCCACCGGCTTGGCGGGGGTTGCATAGACGCGCCAGGCCACCGTCGCACTATGCTGGCCGTCGCTGGCCTGCACGGTGTACGGACCCGGCTTGCGGATGCTGGCGTCACGCAGCAACAGGCTTGACACCTCCTTGCCATCTTCGCGCGCCAGCAGTTGCGCCTTCTTGCCCAGCACCTTGCTGTAATCCCGTCCATTGATCGTGACCTTGATCTGGTCAGGATCGACCACGGCACCGAACTCGACCTTGAAATCAAAGTGCGAGCCCGCGAGGATGTCGGCGCGGGTCAGCGGGAAGATCGTCTGGGCGACAACGGTCGACGAGACGAGCATGGCACAAAGGACTGGTAGCAGATACGAAGGCTTGAAGCGCATGGCACGGATCCGTGGGTTGGAACAAGCCTGTCAGTCTAGGCACGTCGTGTGACGGCTCAGTGACAACCGGGCGCAAGCGCGAACGGTGGCCGATGGGTCGACACATTTCAGTCATGAAATTGACACACAGCGGTGCGCCAATCAAGCAGGCCGCCCGTTGCGATAAATCAAAGGCGCGCGTTATATCCCTGCCGGCAACTTTGGGAGAACACTCCATGGGTAATACTTGCGACCTCAAGAAGGAAGGTCATATGTCAAGGCATTTGGACAACTTGAAAAGACTCTGGAAGAAGCTGCAAGCTCGCTACGGAAGCGACGATCCATTGGTGCTTGAAGTGCAGCGCGAGATCGAGGTGATCGAAGCCAGGACCAAACAGGGTTCGGTGCCGTATGGCGAGTTCATCC
>CAITXW010000497.1 GCA_903896425.1 uncultured beta proteobacterium
ATCGACCTGTACCAGATTCACTGGCCGGTGCGCCATGTGCCGGCCTTCGGCATGATGTATTACGACCCCGCCAAGGATACTGAGGGCAGTTCGATTCAGGTGCAACTCGAAGCATTGCAAAAGCTGGTACAGGCCGGCAAAGTGCGTGCGATCGGCCTGTCCAACGAAACACCCTATGGCTTGCACGAGTTTGTGCGCCTGGCCGAGCAGATGGGCTTGCCCCGTGTGGCCAGCGTGCAGAACAGCTACAGCCTGGTCAGCCGCAGTGTGGAAAACGCGCTCGATGAAAGCATGCATCGCCTGGGTGCGTCTTTGCTGGCTTATTCGCCTCTGGCTTTTGGACTGCTCACCGGCAAGTACGACGCCTCGGGCCTGACCGGTCCTGATGCGCCCGCCGCTGGGCGCTTGACCGTGTTCGAGTCCACGCGCAAGCAGCGCTGGGGCCGACCCGATGCCTTGACTGCAGCGCGCCGCTACAACGCATTGGCGCGCGAGTACGGCATAACGCCGACGCAAATGGCGCTGGCCTTCTGCTATACCAAGTGGCAGGTTGCCAGCACCATCATCGGTGTCACCACGGTGGCGCAGCTCGACGAGGATATCGACGCCTGGGGTACGACGCTGCCGAGCGACTTGTTGAAAAAGATCGACGCCATCCGCTGGGAAATACGCGACCCGGCGATCTGATGTAACGGCTCATGGCAAAACACGTCAGCGAAACACCGGCCACGCAGTTGCTCAAGGCACGCAAGGTGGTATTCACCGAGCATGCTTACGAGTACCTGGAGCACGGTGGCGCACTGCACAGTGCCGAGGTGCTGGGGTTTGACCCTTTCATGGTGGTCAAAACGCTCATCATGCAGGATCAGGCAGCACGGCCGCTGGTGGTGCTGATGCATGGCAATCGCAAGGTCTCGACCAAGAATCTGGCGCGCCAGATCGGCGCCAAGTCGGTCGAGCCCTGCGCGCCTGAGGTGGCGAACCGACACAGTGGTTACCTGGTCGGTGGCACCTCGCCCTTTGGCACGCGCAAGACCATGCCGGTCTACATCGAAGCCTCGATTCTGGAACTGCCCCGCATCCTCATCAATGGTGGCCGTCGCGGGTACCTGGTTGGCATGGCGCCGCAGGTTTGTGTCGATTTGCTGTCAGCGAAACCGGTGCAATGTGCGCTGGCCGACTGAAGCTTTGTGGCGCAGGTACGAGGGCTGGCAAAATAGGCGCATGAAGCTCCGCACCGGGAGCGCAGCACGCGAAGGAGAAGTTTCTTGGAATCCATGACACCGTTATTTCCCTGGCTGGCCATTGTTGCCGGCTACCTCGTTGGCTCGCTGTCGTTTGCCGTCATCGTCAGCCGTGCCATGGGTTTGAACGACCCGCGCACCTTTGGCAGCAAGAACCCGGGTGAGACCAATGTGCTGCGCTCGGGCAACAAAGGAGCGGCCGTCATCACGCTGCTGCTTGATGCCGCCAAGGGTTGGCTTCCGGTGGTGTTGGTGAAGTGGTATGGCGCGCGCTACGGCCTGGGCGAGGGAACGATGGCGCTGGTCGGCCTGGCTGCTTTTGTGGGCCACCTGTACCCGGTATTTTTCAAGTTTGTCGGCGGCAAGGGCGTCGCCACGGCCTGTGGCGTGCTGCTGGGCGTTAACCCGGTACTGGGGCTGGCGGCCGGCGCTACCTGGTTGATCATGGCCTATTTCTTCCGCTATTCGTCGCTGGCCTCGCTGACTGCTGCCGTGTTTGCGCCGGTCTATTACATCTTTGGTGATGGTGTGGGCTGGTACCTGAACAAGGGCGTTGTGTTTTCACTTTCGATCATGTCGTTGCTGCTGATCTATCGCCATATTGAGAACATCGGTCGTCTGCTCAAGGGCACCGAATCGCGCCTGGGCAAGAAGGCCAAGCACTGACGGATATGGATTGCGGATCAAGTCCGCGATGACGATGCCGGGTTCATGGACGCGCCAGCCAGTCCTGCACGCGCTGAAAACTCTTCCAGACCTGCCATGCGCGGTCAGCCCAAACCAGGGGCTGTTTGGGTCGCAGCACCAGCAGCAAGGCCGCAGCGCCGATCGGCAAGGCCGGGTGACGGTAGAGCCATTGCAGCGCACTTTGGGCGCTGTCGGCCAGTGCCAGCGGACGCTTGAACACTTGCGTTTGTTCTCTCAGGTTGAGCCGCAGCTGCGCGCTGCGCAGCCGCAAGGCCTGCTGACGCGCCAGCAATTCATGCTTGTTCATGCCCTGCCTCGCCGGTGATACCCTTGCGGTCGCGTTGGAGTTCGGCCAGGCTGCCAGCGAGCAGGCCGTCCGGGCTGCGCAGGCGCTGGCGCGCTTGCTGCAACAAGAGCAGGCCGCCGCCCAGAAACAGCAGCGCCATCACGCCCAGTGCCGCGAGCCGGTAGCCCTCGGAAAAAAGCAGTATGACGAAGGCGCAAAACAGTGTGAGACCGCTGGCCAGCACCAGCATGGCCACAGCGCCCCACAGCAGCGCGTCAAACAGGCGCCGCTTCTCAAGCTCGACTTCGGTGCTCAGCAACGCGAGGCGAACCTCGGCGATTTCGAGCAGCGTGCCGAGCAGGCGGCGCAGCGAGGCAAACAAACCGTTGCCGGGAGCCGGACCGGGCATGGCTTGCGCCTAGCGCCGGCTGACCAGCAAACCCAGCAGCAAACCGACACCGGCTGCGATGCCGACCGATTTCCAGGGGTTCTCGTGCACGAATTCATCTGTTGCGTGACCGGCTGCCTTGGCTTTTTCCACCGCCACGTCCTGCATTCGCAGCAAATCGTCCTTGGCCTGGTTCATGCGCGCCTGAACCCGGCTGCGTACATCGGCTGCCGCTTCGCTGGCCTGGTCGGCCGTCATGCGCAGCAACTCTTCCGCGTCGGCAACCACCAGCCGCAGATCGCTCATCAGTTTGTCTTTTTGTGCGGTACTCATGTCAGTCATTTCAGTCCTCCATTGGGTGTAGGTCACCCTCGCATACTAGGCCGCCGTTTGAGCGCGGGGGTGATAAATATCAACAAAGCGGTGATTGCGCACGCCTGGCGCTTTAGCTGGCAGTGTTGTTGCCCAGCACTTCAGCCAGCGCGCTTGCGATGGGTGCGGCCATGCTGATGGCATTGCTGCTGTGCGCGATGCAGTCAGTACTCCAGATTTCGCCCACGCCGGCCGATCGCAGCACCGCCAGGGCGTCACCGGCGAACAGCGCGTGCGTGACAGCGACGTCGACCGACGCCGCACCGGCGGCCAGCAGCAAGCACGCAGCCTGCGCCACGGTCTGGCCGGTGCTGGCGACATCGTCGATCAGCACGACCTCGCGCGCGCCAACCACCACATCCGGCAGTTCGAGTTGCACGGTGTGATCGCCATGGCGCACTTTGTGGCATACGGCATGGTCGAAGCCGTGGCGCATGGCCGCGACGGCGACCCATTGCGCCGATTCGGCATCGGGCCCCATCAGCAGGGGCTTATTGCGCCGCGCAGCGATCAGGTCTGATAGCAGTGGTGCACCGCTGAGCACAATCGCCTGCGCCAGTGGCGCCGCTTCCTGCAGGCTGGCGACCCGGTGCAGATGCGGATCAACCGTGATCAGCGCGTCAAACAGCGAGGCCAGAAAATTCCCGACCAGGCGCTGGCTGACGGCTTCGCCTGGCTCGAAAGCGATGTCCTGGCGCATGTAGGCCAGGTAGGGTGCCACCAGCGTCAGGTGCTGCGCACCCAGCGTGCGTGCGGTTTGCGCGGCCAGCAGCAGTTCGACCAGCTTTTCGTTGGGCTGCTGCAGCGAGCGCAGGATCACGACCTGCGGCGGCAGCAATGCTGGCAGACGCAGTTTGATTTCGCCATCGGGAAAGCGGTGGCGTTTGATCAGTTGGATGTCGAGGCCGGCGCTGTGCCCGATGCGCGTGGCGCTTTCGAGTTCGTCTTCAAAGTACAGCAAAACCGGTTTTGTCGCAGCGTTTGGTTTCATCAGAATTCCACAAATACCTGGGGGACATCTTCTGCGCGGCCAATCGTGTAAGCGCTTGACTTGTCACAGGCCTGGCGTGCAAAGTCCAGATCGCTGCTGAACTCGGCATGGATGCGGTACAGGATATCGCCCGCCGTGACGCTGTCGCCGAGCTTGTGCATCAGGTCAATGCCGGCGTTGATCACCTTGGGCGCGCCGGCCAGGCGCGCGATGCGTGCAATTTGAAGGTTGTCGATGCCGACGACCACGCCCGTGCTTGTGGCGCGAACATCGAGGCTGAGTTTTCCCAGCCCGGGCGCATGGTGGTTAAAGGGTTTTTTGCCTTGGGCCGCGATGATGTCGTTCATCTTGCTCAGGGCCCGACCCGAGTCCAGGATGTCGCGCGCGATGGCAAAGCCGTCGCCGCCCCGCACATCGGGGCTGAATTCAATCAGGCGACCGGCTAGGCGCAGGCACTTCTGCCGCAAATCAGCCGGCGCCCGCGGGTCGTTCTCCAGCACCCGCATGACGTCGCGCGCTTCGAGTACCGGGCCGACGCCGTTGCCGATCGGTTGGCGCCCGTCGGTGATAACGACATCGAGTGACAGATGCAAGCGCTGCGCCACGTATTCAAATAGGCGGCGCAGGCGCTGCGCGTCGGGCATGGAGCGCACCTTGGCCGTCGGTCCGATCGGGATGTCGAGCACCAGATGGGTTGAGCCCGCCGAGATTTTCTTGGACAGGATGGAGGCCACCATCTGCCCCGGCGAGTCGAGCGAGAGCGGACGTTCCACCGAGATCAGCACGTCGTCAGCGGGTGAGAGTTCGGCGGTGCCGCCCCAGGCCAGACAGGCGTGGTGATCACGCACGATTTGCGTCAGTTGCTCAAACGGCAACTCCACATTGGCCAGCACTTCCATGGTGTCTGCCGTGCCGGCCGGCGAGGTGATGGCGCGCGAGGAGGTCTTGGGGCACAGCATGCCGTGCGCCGCCACGATCGGAACGATCAGCATCGAGGTCCGGTTACCGGGGATGCCGCCAATGCAGTGCTTGTCCACCACCAGGTGCTCGTGCCAGTCGAACTTGCGGCCGCAATCGACCATGCCTTCGGTCAGAAAATAGACCTCTTCGCGGTCCAACTCATTGCGGTTGGTGGCGACAACAAAGGCGGAGAGTTCGATCTTCGAGTAGCGGTGCGCGGAAATGTCGCGCACGATGCTGGCAAAGTCTTCCCGGCTCAGGCGCTCACCGTTGATTTTGCGGTGCAGGGCTTCAATCGATTCCGGCGCTTCGGCCTGCGACACCGAGACCGTGTGGCCGTTCTCGACGGCGAGTTGCCCGAAGGCATCTTCCGACAGGCCGAGTTCGTTGCAGCCGACGATGCACTCGTCATCGACCACGTTCAAGGTTGCCAGAATGCGTCGCCCATTGGCGCGGACCTCGACCTTGGCCAGGGCCTGGAAGCCCTCGGCACGGTAGACCTCGCACTCGCGGTGCAGGTAGACCACGTTTTCCCGGTAGGTGTCGATGGCGACCCGGCGCACGGCCAGGCTGTTCGGGTTTGGCGTCACAGTTTCAGGTGGGGTGCTCATGGCGCTAGCCTACACCTGTTTTGCCGGGTTTCGCCATGCCGATGGCTTGCGTGCTCCTGCGTCGAGGCAAAAAAAAGGCTTCCGGGGGAAGCCTCTTTTTGGAGCGGTTGTGATCAGACGCGTTTTCTGTACTCGCCGGTGCGGGTGTCGATTTCGACCTTGTCGCCTTGTGCGACGAAGATCGGCACGCCGACGTCAAAGCCGGTGGCAATCTTGGCCGGCTTGAGCACCTTGCCCGATGTGTCGCCCTTGACGGCGGGTTCGGTCCAGGTGATCTCGCGCACCACGCTGGTTGGCAGTTCGACGGAAATGGCCTTGCCGTC
>CAITXW010000498.1 GCA_903896425.1 uncultured beta proteobacterium
CAAGTCGCTTTGGCGCAGGCCAAGGAAGCACGTATGCACATTCTGGGCAAGATGCAGGAAGCCATGTCTGAAGCCAAGACCGAAGTGTCGAACTTCGCGCCGCGCCTCTTCACCATGAAGATCAACCCCGAGAAAATTCGTGATGTGATTGGCAAGGGTGGCTCCGTGATCCGTGCGTTGACCGAAGAAACCGGCACCCAGATCAACATCGACGAGGATGGCACCATCACCATCGCGGCAACCGATCCGGCCAAGGCTGAAGAAGCCAAACGCCGCATCGAACAGATCACGGCCGAAGTGGAAATTGGCAAGATCTACGAAGGCCCGATCACCAAGATTCTGGACTTCGGCGCCCTGGTCAATCTGCTTCCGGGCAAGGATGGCTTGCTGCATATCAGCCAGATCGCGCATGAGCGCGTTGAGAAGGTTACCGACTACCTGTCGGAAGGACAGATCGTTCGCGTCAAGGTGATGGAGACCGATGAAAAGGGTCGCATCAAGTTGTCGATGAAGGTCCTGCTGGACCGTCCGAACCAGGGTGGTCAGGATAACCACGGTTGAGGGTTCACCGTGCCTGCCGCACGGTCGCCTATGAAACGCATGATCATGAAAGCTATTGAAATCACCACCTTCGGTGCGCCCGACGTGTTGCGCCTGGGTGAGCGGCCAATGCCGGTTGCGGGTGTTGACGAGTTGCTCATTCGTGTTGCGGCCAGTGGCGTCAATCGCCCTGACGTGCTGCAACGCATGGGCAGCTACCCGGTGCCACCCGGCGCCTCTGATATTCCAGGGCTGGAAGTCTCGGGTGTGATCGAGCAGGGTGATGCGCAGGCGCTGGCCGCTGCAGGTTTTGCGCTCGGGGATCGGGTTTGTGCGCTGGTCAGCGGTGGGGGCTATGCGCAGTACTGCGTGGCACCGATCGTCCAGTGTCTGCCGGTACCCAAGGGTCTGAGTGACATCGAGGCGGCATCCTTGCCTGAGACCGTGTTTACGGTCTGGAGTAATGTGTTTGACCGTGGTCGCTTGCAAGCGGGCGAAACCCTGCTGGTGCAGGGCGGCAGCAGCGGCATTGGTGTGACGGCGATCCAACTGGCCAAGGCCATGGGCGCCAAGGTGATTGCAACTGCAGGCAGCGATGTGAAATGCGCGGCCTGTCTGGCGCTTGGGGCTGATGACGCGATCAACTACAAGACGCATGATTTTCAGGCCGAGGTCAAACGCCTGACTTCAGGACAGGGCGTTGATGTCATTCTGGACATGGTGGCCGGTAGTTATGTTGCCAAGGAAATCGAGTGCCTGCGCGAAGACGGTCGTCTGGTTTTCATCGCGGTGCAGGGCGGTGTCAAGGCCGAGGTCAATGCCGGGCTGGTATTGCGCCGCCGGCTGACACTCACCGGCTCTACTTTGCGGCCACGTCCGGTCGCGTTCAAGCAGGCGATTGCGCAGGCCTGCCGCAAGCATGTGTGGCCTCTGATCGAGCAGGGTCTGATCAAGCCGGTGATCCACAGCACGTTCGCGGC
>CAITXW010000499.1 GCA_903896425.1 uncultured beta proteobacterium
ACGCCCTTCGCGCCTTGCAGCTCGGCTAAAAACTTACACCACTACCGGGGACATTACCCCCAGAACGATAAAGACCCGCAGTGACGGGTCATCATCGTATCGAAGTATGGCGGCGACTCAGCCGCTCATACCCAGCAGTTTTCTTTGTTCATCCCATAGCAAGGGCAGCGGCACCCTGCGAATCAACCATTCGGAATTCAGTTCCGGGGGCTGCTCACCAAGGTGGATCCGCTGCATGATGTCGGGCGCCAGAAAGGCCAGATTGATCACCCGCGACACATAGTCGTTTGAGATCGCCTCCTCCAGGGCGATGGCCATCACCCCATCGCACCGACCAGAAGTCAGCCGTTCAAACCAGTCATGGGCCTTGCCGATCAAGGCGATCAGCGTAGGGTCCACCCGGCGCTCGGTTTGACCCGCCACACGAACGATCAAGCGTACCGTTCGCCCACAGCGCTTCAAATGCACCGGCACTTTGAAAGTCGTTGATCCTTCGTCTGAGTCCTCGCATTGATCGACGCTACTCGAATCCCACACGCAACTCGTTCGAATCGCAATCTCAAGTTCTTCTGAGTGCACAGTGATCCGCCTGACGATCCGGTGCAGCACGATGATCTTGTCCGTCCCCTTCTCCGACTGCAGTTGGTCAGCCAGTTTCAATGCAAGCCGTATGCGCTCGCGCACCTCGTTCGCAGAGGTGCTTGCCATCAGTGCCATCAGACGCTGCTCGTCCTTCAGAAACCCAACTAGCGATCGCAGCACCGCAGCCTCCAACTCGTGCGCAGCCAGGCGCAAGCCCTCGGGTGCAGCATCCCGTCCAGCGGCGTGCAACGATTGACAAACGTAATAACGGTACCTCCGCTCTGCCTTCTTGGCATGCGTCGGCGTCAATGGATTTCCCTGTTCATCGAACACCAAGCCAGTGAGCAAACTTGGATTGACGGCGGTAGCCCGGGTTCGATGCCCTTGGAGATTGGATTTGAGCGTCTCCTGAACCGACTCCCAAGTCACTTCATCGATGATGGCCGGGTGCAGCCCCGCAAAGACAGCATCCTTGTGCGCGATTCTGCCCGCATAGACCGGATTGGTCAGTATCCGGTACAAATGCCCGCGGCTAAAGGGTTTGCCACCCTGTTGCCCGGCACGGCGCGAGTTTCTCTCTGGCGTTACCCAGCCGCGCTGATCAAGTTCAAACTTGAGCTTACGCACGCAGCTAAGCTCCAAATAGAGCCCATAAACCTCACGTATGCGCTGGGCCTGCGGCTCATCGATGATCAGCGTGCGCTCATGTGGCAAGTACCCAACCGGGGTCACGCCTCCCATCCACATTCCTTTGGCCTTGGAGGCAGCAATCTTGTCGCGGATGCGCTCACCCGTGACCTCCCGCTCGAACTGGGCGAATGAGAGCAGCACATTAAGGGTTAGTCGCCCCATGGAACTGGTCGTGTTGAATTGCTGGGTGACCGAGACAAAGGACACTCCGTGTGCGTCAAAGAGTTCAACCAGCTTGGCAAAGTCGGCAAGCGAGCGGGTCAACCGGTCCACCTTATAGACCACCACGATCTTGATCCGGCCCATGGTGATATCGGACATCAGGCGTTTCAATCCCGGGCGTTCGGTGTTACCGCCAGAGAAGCCACCGTCCTCATAAGCATCGGGCAGGGCAGTCCAGCCCTGCGCCTTCTGGCTCAGAATGTACGCCGCACAGGCTTCACGCTGGGCGTCCAGTGAATTGAAGCCCTGTTCCAGACCGTCTTCTGAGGATTTGCGGGTGTAGACGGCACAGGGCAGTGCAAGCACCTTCATGAACGTAATCCGAAGAACAGGGGTCCCGACCAGGCGGTACCGGTAATGGACCTGGCGATGGCGGTCAAGCTTTTATAGGTCTTGCCGCCATACTCAAACCCTTGTACCAACACAGTCACATGGTGCGTGCCGCCCTGCCACTCACGCAGAAGGCGGGTGCCAGGGGCCAAAGATGCGGCTGGCGCAACAGATGCTGCCTTGCGGCGCAGGCCACGGATCAAGCGATCAACCTCCCCTGACCCAGGCTTGGCCTGCAGCACCATCTGGCTGTGCCAGGCCAAGGCACCGCGCAAAAGGACTGCTTTGCTGTGGCGGGGGGCGGGACAGCCAAACGAATCAAACCAGCGCTGCGCCAGGGCAGCGCGGTCCATGGCCATAAGATCAGTCAGGTCAACGCTCATGCCGCCACCGAGGCGACGATGCGGTAGCGGCGTTCGCCACCCTGAACAGAGGGCTCGCAGACCACGTTGAGGCCCAGGCGCTTGCGCAATGTGCCGCTGATGGTGCCACGCACGCTGTGGGCTTGCCAGCCGGTCAGACTCATCATTTGCTCGATCGTGGCACCGGGGGCGGCGCTGAGTTTGGCGATCAGTTGCGCCTGCTTGCTGACTGCGACCGGTATGCGAGATGGTGCTGGGGCAGCAACGACAACGATTGCCACCGGCTTCTTTGCCTTGGTTGGCGTCGGCTTGACTGGCGCGACGGCAGGTTTCGCTTTAACTGCAGGCGCCTTGCTCTTCGTCGCTGGCGGCACGTTGGTTGACGAGCCCTTGGGTTTGATTACTTTGGTTGTCATGAACATCTCCTGATTGGTCCACCGCGACCTTCGCGGCGGTGAGCCAGTAACGCTCTGCTTGCGCAAGGTATCAAGTCATTTATCAAAAATAAGCGGCGACCAGGCACCGTCAGTGGCAACGCGTTGACACTGCTTTTTGCAGTCGGCTACAATAAATGCGAAATTACATCCATATATCATCATGCCAAGAGTCCCTACCCTGCAACTCACCCACGGCCAAGTCGCATGGGCGCTGTGCAGCGGGCAAAATCCTGACCGACGCACCTTGGATGCCCTGCGCTACCTGCGCCAATTGGGCGTTCCCTTCACAGAAGAGGAGCAAGGCACAGGGCGGGGCAACCGTCTGACCTACACATTCGATCACCTGATTGAGTGCGCTGTGGCCATGTATGCAATCCGCCGCGGCATGAAACCGCGCCAAGGTGCAGATTTCCTGGTCGGCGAGCGCAAAACCCTGCGCAAGTTGTACGGAAGCACGTTCGCAAGCGCACCACCCGGCGCGTTAGATGCTCCCTGGGTTCTCAGTCGTGGCAAACTTGGGGCGGTACTCGATGACGAGCATTTCATTCGCCTGCATAAGCGTCACGCTGACACCAGCGGCAAGATCGACGCAATGAGCATGGACGAAGTCATCACCTTTGGTGCCACCATGTTCGATCAGGTCGAGCGCTACGCCAATGAAGTCGTTGCACTGGTGCCGCTGCGCCGCGTCATGTACGAAGCCTTGGCCTGGGCCGCTTTGGCACCCATCACCCCGCCCGGCCGAGTTGCGGCCACACCTCAATCTAGGCCGATCGCCAAAGTATCGAAGGCCTGAATACGCAGGGACCTGATTTGCGGTCTCTTTTTATTTATCTATATAGATGTAATTTTACTTGCGTACAAAGGAAAACCTCATGAACAATTGCACCAAAACACCCATTGCTGCGGCCGTTACCATGCGTGCCCTGGCCGACATCCGCCTTGACCCCAAGAATCCGCGCAGCCACAACAAGCGCCAGATCCACCAGATCGCGCGCAGCATTGACACCTTCGGCTTCAATGTACCAATCCTGATCGATTCAGAAAACCAGGTCATCGCCGGTCACGGCCGCGTACTTGCTTGCCAGGAGCTGGGCTGGACCGAGGTGCCCACCATCTGCCTGGAACACCTCTCTTCGGCACAGGCCAAGGCCTACATGATCGCGGACAACAAGCTTACCGATAACTCCAGCTGGGATGAGAACCTGCTGGCGCAAAGCCTCAAGGCGTTGTCCGAGCTCGATCTTGACTTCGAGCTTGATGCCATCGGCTTTGAGATGGCAGAAATTGATTTGTATATTGAACAGCTCGACGTAAGCGACCACAAGGACGATGAGGTCGTCGACCTGCCTGCACCGAACGCCATTCCCGTGTCAAAGCTGGGCGACCTGTGGACGCTGGGTGAACACCGCATCCTGTGCGGCAACGCCTTGATGGCTCCTGACTACGAGACACTTCTGGCAGGACGTCTGGTCGACATGGTCTTTACCGATCCGCCCTACAACGTTCCCATTTCCGGCCACGTCATGGGCAACGGCCGTGTTCAGCACCGCGAGTTCGCCATGGCCGTCGGGGAGATGTCAGTTGAACAATTCACCGACTTCCTTAAAACTGTCTGCACCCGCCTGAGTGCCGCCAGTACCGATGGCTCAATCCATTTCCTTTGCATGGATTGGCGTCATCTCCCGGAAATCCTGGCTGCCGGCGCTGCCTACACTGAGTTCAAGAATCTTTGTGTTTGGACCAAGGACAACGCGGGCATGGGTTCGCTCTACCGCAGCCAGCATGAACTGGTGCTGGTCTTCAAGAACGGAACGGCCAGGCACGTTAACAACGTGCAGTTGGGTCAATACGGTCGCTATCGCACCAATATCTGGAAGTACCCGGGTATCAATTCCTTTGGCCGCAGCACGGGCGAAGGAAACCTGCTGGAGTTGCACCCGACGGTCAAACCGGTGGCCCTGATTGCCGATGCACTACTTGATTGCTCCAACCGCGGTGACCGGGTACTTGACGTATTCCTGGGCAGCGGCTCCACCCTGATCGCTGCGCAGCGCACCGGGCGCGTTTGCTTCGGCATGGAACTCGACCCTGTGTATGTCGACACGGCAATCCGCCGCTGGCAGAAGCATACCGGTCTGAAGGCCGTTCACGCGCTCACCGGCACCCCGTTTGACGAAGTTGAGGCTCTTACACAGTCAGCACCAACTCAGCCTATCCAGGAGAACAGCGATGTCTGCTCGGAATAACGATAACGATAAAAAATATTCAGTGGGCTACGGCAAACCCCCTGCTGAGTCACGTTTCAAAGCCGGCCGCTCCGGAAATCCACGTGGACGGCCCAAGGGCAAGCTCAATTTGGAAACCATCGTGACCCAGGCGATGGGCGCAAAGGTTGTGGTGAACGAGGGCGGACGGCGCAAGTCCAAGTCCAAACTGGAAGTTTCCATGACGCAGCTGGCCAACAAGGCCGCTAGCGGCAACCTGGCTGCTACCAAGATGTTCCTAGCCCTCATGCCGCTGCTGGAGCCCGCTGGTGTTGCCGAAGCCAATACGCCCGATCTATTAGCCGATCGTGAATTGGCAATGAGCCTTGCCGCAAAACTTGCAGGCAAGTCGATGCCAGACCCTATCGGCAGTGACCAAAATGAATGACGCTCAGCTCGCCGCAATGCTGCGCACCGACCTGGGTGTGTTCATTGAGCGCGTGTTCATGCACCTGTTCCCGAACACGGCGTTTCTACCGAGTTGGCACATTGAACTGATTGCATCCAAATTGGAAGCTGTGCTTGAGGGCAAGACGACACGGCTGATCATCAATGTACCCCCACGCTCGCTCAAGTCAGTTATTGCATCCATCTCGTTTGTGGCCTGGGCATTGGGTCGAAACCCCAGCTTGCAAATCATTTGCGCCAGCTACGGTCAGGATTTGGCCGACAAACTGGCGCTGGACTGCCGCAGCGTGATGCAAAGCGCCTGGTACCAACGCCTCTTTGGCGTCAGTCTCCAGGGCGTGCGTCCGGCGGTGGCGGATTTCAGGACAAAGGCTGGGGGCGGTCGCTTTGCGACGTCTGTTGGTGGTGTGCTGACCGGGCGCGGGGGTGACATCATCATCATTGATGATCCGATCAAGCCCGATGGCGCCATGTCGCAAGCCGAGCGTAACGCGGCCAATGACTGGTTTGACGGCACGGTGATGAGCCGCCTGAACGACAAGATGACGGGCGCCATCGTGATCATCATGCAGCGGTTGCACATGGATGATCTGGTCGGTCACGTTTTAGAAAAGGGCCAGTGGGATGTTCTTTGCTTGCCGGCCATTGCCGAGCTTAAGCAGCGGTTTGAGTACAGCGACGTTCGCGGCACGCACACGGTTGTGCGCCAGATTGGAGATGTGCTGCACGCGCAACGCGAACCCAAAGAGGTTCTGGATATGTTGCGGCTGACACTGGGTGAATATCACTTTGCCGGGCAGTACCAGCAGTCGCCGGCACCGCTTGGGGGTGGGATATTCAAGCTGGAGTGGTTCAGTTTCTTCCGGCCTCACGAGCTACCAGAGAAGTTCGACCAGATCATTCAGAGCTGGGACACGGCCAGCAAGGAGACTGAGACGGCCGACTTCAGTGTTTGTTCGACCTGGGCTCGCAAGGGCCCTGATCGCTACTTGCTTGATGTCTTTCGGCAAAAGCTGGAATTCCCGGCTCTGAAGAAGGCGGTTATCGCAAACATCCAAAAATGGAACCCGAACGTCGTGCTGATCGAGGACAAGGCCTCAGGCATTCAGCTGATTCAGGAGCTGCGCGCTGCGGGGCATTACATCGTCAAGGAGTGCAAGCCGCTGGGTGACAAGTTCATGCGCGCCATGGCGCAGACTGCGGCGTTTGAGGGTGGGTTTGTGAAGCTGCCACGCGAGGCGCACTGGCTCGATGGCTATATCCTCGAACTCACCACGTTTCCGCGAGGGAAGTTCGATGATCAGGTGGATTCGACTTCGCAGGCGTTGGGGTGGATGGCGGTGAATGCGACGGAGCCGGCTTTGATCGCCTTTTACCGGGAACAGTGTGAAGGACGCTTGAACTAGAGGTCCCGGAAGCGGCCGTTGGTGGATAGCGCTTGGTGCCCATTGCCGTCATCGGCTACTGGGTGGAGCGGACCTTCGCGGTGTGGTCAGACAAGCTGAAGATGCCATCCAATCCGCTGCTTCGTCTTCCTAGACACACGG
>CAITXW010000500.1 GCA_903896425.1 uncultured beta proteobacterium
GCTGATCAGCACGCCCGATGCGCCGGTTGTGGAGGAGCGCGCATGAGCGAAAACATGAACGCCATGAGCGCCGCGCCAGGTTGCCCCGAGCCAGCGATCGTGCCGACCCAACACCTGTGGGTTGGTCCGGCACTGGTGATCGTGGCGCTGGCCACGCTGCTGCTGTGGATTGCTGTCTTTGTGCAGACGCCGCTGGCCGAGATGCCACGCTACTTTATGCAACGCTACTTCGTGCTCGACGCCACCTCGATGCTGTTCCTGCTGGTGATCAACAGCGTGTTTCTGGGCATCAGCGTCTACATGTCCTCGCGCGTCAAAACCTCGCAAGTTCTGTCCGACAACATGCTCTCGCGCAGCGCGCTGACGCTGGCCTTCATGCTCGCCATGAACCTGGGCGTGATGGCCAACAACCTGCTGCTGCTATGGGCCTTCATCGAACTCACCACGCTGTGCGCGGCGCCACTGGTGGCGCAAGGCGATGCCGGCGTGGCGCGGCGCGTCGCCTGGAACTACCTGCTGTACTCAAGCATCTCGCTGGCACTGACCTTCCTGGGCCTGATGTGCCTGACGCGCTCGGCGCAGCTGCAAGGCCTGGAACTTAACTTCGCACTGGATCAGATGGCGCAATCGGTGGCCCACATGAACGACAGCTGGCAACGCCTGGGCCTGGCGCTGATGCTGTTTGGCCTTGGATCCAAGCTCGGGCTGGCACCGCTTTACAACTGGATGCCTGAAACCTATGAAGCGGCGCCCAGCAGCGCCAGCGCGCTGCTGGCGGCGGTCCAGTTCAACATCAGCGTGGTGGCGGTGTTTCGCATCCTGCAGGCGTTTCGCGGCCATGATCCCGGCTTTGTTTCGTACGAACTGCTCATCATGGGCTGTCTGTCTCTGTTGGTGGCTGCCGTGCAGGTAATGGCGGCGCGCAGCTACAAGCGCCTGGTGGCCTACGCCTGCGTTAGCTCGTCGGGCGTCATCGCCATCGGTCTGTCGGTCGGCAAGCTCGCCGCCTACGGCGTGCTGCTCTACATCGTCAGCAACGCCTTTGTGAAAGCGCTGCTGTTTCTCACCGCCGGGCGCCTGCGCGCCATTTATCACAGCAACGAAATCAAATCGCTCAGCGGCGTTATCCGCGTGCTGCCGTTCTCGGGCCTGCTGTTTGCGATCGGCATCTTCGCGCTGCTGGGCTTCCCGCCCTTTGGCAGTTTTCTGGCCGAGATGCTGATCCTCTCGGGCATCGTGCAGTCAGGCAATCTGATCGTCTTCACCCTGATGTGCACCATGTTGACCATCATCTTCGTCGCCACCGGCCGCTCGATTTTTCCAATGCTGTGGGGACCGTCGAACTGGCAGGGCCCACGCGTCCAGGAAACCTGGGTCACGACTGTTCCCAAACTCGGCTTCGTGCTGGTACTACTCATGCTCGGCCTGTACACGCCGGCGCCGCTCAGCCAGTTGCTGCTGCAAGTGGCGCAATCGATCGGCGGCTGACCATGAAAGCAACGCAGCCACTGCTTCTGCTCGCCACACGCGACGTGGAGACGCACGCGCTGGATGCGTGGGCCATACGCTGCGCGCTTAGCATGGACGCCGGCGCGCGGCTGCTGACGCTGTTCGGCCGCGTCGTGGGCGACGAGGTTCTGACAACCGCCCTGCTGCAAGACCCGGACGGTGTACTGCACGTGCTGCGCGGCTGCGCTGTGCCGGGGCAATCGTTTGCTTCGCTCACAACACGCCACCCGGCAGCGCAGATGTTTGAGCGCGAATTGTGGGAGCAGACCGGTTTGCAGCCGCAAGGCCACCCCTGGCTTAAACCCGTGCGCTACCAGGGCGCGCGCCAGCAGCGCATGCACGAGCACCCTTTCTTCACGGTGCGCGGGCAGGAGGTGCACGAGGTTGGCGTTGGTCCGATCCACGCCAGCGTGATCGAGCCCGGGCACTTCCGCTTCATGTGCCACGGCGAAAAAGTGCACCACCTCGAAATCCAGCTCGGCTACCAGCACCGCGGCATCGAAGCGCAGTTGCTGAAACGAGCACCGCTGGGCTTAAGCCCGCTGGTGGAGTCCATCGTTGGCGACAGCAGCATCGCCTACACCTGGGGCTATTGCGCAGCCGTGGAAGCGCTCACCGGCACGCCGGTCAGCGCCGCTGCCAATGCGGTGCGCGGCGTGGCGCTGGAGTTGGAGCGCATTGCCATGCACCTGGCCACGCTCAATGGGATGGCCACGGACATCGCCTTCCTGCAAGGCGGTGCCAGCTATGGCCGCCTGCGCACCGCCATCATCAACGCCAGCATGCGCGCCTGCGGCAGCCGCTTCGGGCGCGGCTGGCTGCGCCCGGGTGGCGTGCGCTGCGGCATTGACGCAGCCACGCAAAAAGACCTGCTGGCCACACTGGCCGCCTTCGCGCGCGACCTCAAGCAGGTCAACACGCTGATGCTGCAAGCACGCAGCGTGCAGTCGCGCTTTAAGGGCGTCGGTGTCGTCAGTCTGAAGGCGGCGCAGGACATCGGCTTGAGTGGCCCGGTGGCACGCGCCAGCGGCGTCGCCTTCGACACCCGCGTCAGTCTGGCTGGCGCGCCGTACAGCGAACATCCGGTGGAGCTGTTGACGCAGACCAGCGGCGACTGCTGGGCGCGCATGAAGTTGCGTATGGTCGAGATTGACGAATCGCTGCGCTGGCTCCATGCCGTGCTGCAGATGCCGCAACAGCGCCAGTTGGCAAGTCCCATCGCGCTACCCCTGAGCGCACCGCTCGTGCCCGACCATTTGTGCATCTCGATCACGGAGGGCTTTCGGGGCCCGGTGATCCAGGCGCTGGAAACCGGTGCTGATGGTCAACTCGTGCATTACAAGGTGCAAGACCCCTCGCTGCAGAACTGGTTTGGTCTGGCGCTGGCGGTGCGCGACAACGAGATCTCCGATTTTCCGATCTGCAACAAGAGCTTTGACCTCTCCTATTGCGGCAACGATCTTTAGAAACGCCCTTAGCCATGCTCAACTCCATCAAGGTCCGAATCGCGCAGGGGACGCAGTACATCCCCGACCCGCGCCGTGCCAGCCCAACCGGTCTGCGCGGCAAGCCCGTCATCGGCATGACCGACTGCGCATCAAACTGCGATGCCTGCTTCAACGTCTGCCCGACGCAGGCGATCACACTCGCGCCGCTGCAGATCGACCTCGGGCGCTGTGTGCTGTGCGGCGAATGCGCTCCGGTCTGTCCGAGCCAGAAACTTTCGTACAACAATGACTTTCAGGTGGCCTGCACCACGCGCGAGGGATTGCTGCTCAGCAGCACCAGACCGGCACCCGATCCGGTCCTGGTCTCGGCCGCACTGCACAAGCGCTTCGGCCGCTCGCTGAAACTGCGCTCGGTCTCGGCCGGCGGCTGTAATGGCTGCGAGCTCGAGGTCAACGCCCTGTCCAACGTCAACTTCGACCTCGGGCGTTACGGCATCGACATCGTGGCTTCACCGCGCCATGCCGACGGCTTGGTGCTGACCGGCCCCATCACGCGCAACATGACGGCGGCGCTGCAACTGTGCTGGGACGCCATGCCCGAGCCCAAGCTGGTGATTGCGGTGGGTGCCTGCGCCATCTCGGGCGGCCTGTTTGCCGACAGCGAGTGCATCGACCGCGAATTTCTCGATCGCTTCAAACCCACGCTCTACCTGCCCGGCTGCCCGACGCACCCGCTGACCTTTGTCTGCGGCATTCTGGATTTGCTTGGCATCTCTTGATGCATTTTGCGATTGACGATTCTTTGAAGCGACACTGGTTGTTGGCTCCCGCGCTTCAGATGTCCGTTTCCTCAGCCATTTCCAGGGCGTCATCCACCTCAATACCCAGGTAGCGTACAGTCGATTCCAGCTTGGCATGACCTAGCAAAAGTTGCACTGCGCGCAAGTTTTTCGTGCGCTTGTAAATGAGGGTGGCCTTGGTGCGCCGCATGGAATGGGTGCCGTAGGCGCAAGGGTTCAGACCGATGCGATTCACCCAGCCGTCCACGATGCGTGCGTACTGTCGGGTGCCCAGATGAGGGGCATTGTGTACCCGGCTCGGAAACAGATAATCCTCAGAGTGGAGGTTTCGCATCTTCATCCAGTCGGTAACGGCGGTGCGAGTCTGCTCCGTAATCTCGAACTGGACAGGCCGGGAGGTCTTTTGCTGCATCACGGTCGCGCGAGCGGCTACGCGATCACCGTGGCAAATGTCACGCACCTTGAGTTTGACGAGGTCGCAGGAGCGCAGTTTGCTGTCCAGGCCCAAATCGAACAACGCTAACTCCCTAGTGCGGTGCTCCAGTTGAAGCCACACCCGGATCGCCCAGACCTCCTTAAGCTTGAAGGGGGCTTTTTGCCCCACCAGCTTGCCCTTGTTCCAGGGCTCACGTGGCCGGTTGGTTTTGCTGGCAGTGTTATCCATGACAAATCTCCTTGAAATTGAAGGGGCTATTACTATCCTCCTTTCGCTGCTTTGTGTACCCTTTGATTCACAAACTGTGTCCAAATTCAAAGGAAAATTGATGGAAACCATCAGAGTAGGAATTCGGGAATTTCGTGCCGGTCTGGCGGATTTCATTGCGTCGAGCACGCCGGTCGCCGTGACACGCCATGGGCAAACCATTGGTTATTTCATCCCTACCCACGGCCAGGCCGAGGCCGACATTGCGTCATTGAAGAAAGCGAGCAAGACTTTGGATCGCTTGCTTGCCACCAAGAGCGTTGAAGTGGACGCCGTCGTCGCCGAATTCAAAACCGCTCGCAAACGGGGAAGCACGCCCAAGAAACTTGCGGCA
>CAITXW010000501.1 GCA_903896425.1 uncultured beta proteobacterium
AAAAATGTGCCACAAGACCAGGGAGATACTGCGTAAACAGCTATTAACAAGATAGCACAACAGGAGTGCGCCATGAAGCCGAAAATCTTCCCCTGGCAGTCGCTGAAGTTTCGCGCCACAGTGTTTACGCTGGCTGTTTTTGTGCTGGGTATGTGGTCGCTCTCGTTCTACATCGGCCGCAGTTTACAAGCCGATATGGAGCAAGTGCTGGGCGAGCAGCAGTTGTCGGTCGTCACTTCAATGGCCAAGGAAGTCAATCAAAACCTGACGCAGCGCCTGAAAGCGCTGGAAACGCTTGCCAAAGAAATGGATGCGGACCTATTGGCTCGCCCGGCGGCCTTGCAAATCCGCCTGGAGCAACGCCCTTTGCTGCCGTTACTGTTCAATGCCGGTGCCTTCGTGACCGATCTGGAGGGCACTGCCATCGCTGATGTGTCGCTCTCGGCCAATCGCATCGGCGTCAATTACATGGAGCGGGATTTCATTGTGGCGACGCTCAAACAGGGTAAGTCGGCCATTGGCCGTCCGGTCATGGGCAAGCAGTTGAAAGCCCCGGTTTTCGTCATGAGCGCACCCGTGCGCGACGCTCAGGGCAAGGTGATTGGTGCGCTCGCCGGGGTTACCAATCTGGGGGAACAGAGTTTTTTGGATACCCTGTCAGAGGGCCAATATGGCAGGACAGGGGGCTATGTGCTTATCTCGGCCAACCACCGCTTGGTGGTTACCGCCACCGACAAAAGCCGTGTGATGGAATCGTTGCCTTCCGAGGGCGTCAACGCCTGGGTTGACCGCTTCGTAAGCGGGTATGAAGGCTCCGCCGTAGCCCCCAATCCAAAGGGCGTGAAGGTGTTGGTCTCGGGTAAAGGTGTACCGGTAGCTGGGTGGTATGTGCTGGCTTCGTTACCCACGGCAGAGGCCTTTGCCCCGGTTGACGCCATACAGTTGCGCCTACGCTGGACCACCCTGCTGTTGACCCTGCTGACTGGCGCACTTACCTGGTGGGTTTTGAAGCGCCAACTCGCACCCCTGGTGGAAACAGCGGGTGCCATGGCGGCGCTGGCCGAATCAAAGCAAATGCCGCAGCCCCTGACGCTCACGCACCAGGGCGAGATCGGCCAATTGGTGACAGGCTTCAACCGCATTCTGCAGACCTGGAAGCAACGTGAAGAGGACCTGCGAAAAAGCGAGCAACACCTCGCCATCACGCTGAATTCGATTGGCGACGCCGTTATTGCCACCAATGTTGCGGGTCTGATCGCCCACATGAACCCGACCGCCGAGCGCCTCACCGGCTGGCCGCTGGCCGATGCGCTGGGTCAGCCCCTGCCCGACGTGTTTCGCATCATCAGCACCGAGACCCGCCTGCCTGCGCTCAACCCGGTGCATAAGGTGATGGAGCGGGGCGAGGTGGTGGGCATGGCCAACCACACTGCGCTGCTCGCGCGTGATGGCACCGAGTACCAGATTGCCGACAGTGCTGCGCCCATTCGCAATGCAGCGGACCAGATTGTCGGGGTCGTACTGGTGTTTAGTGATGTCACCGAGAAGTACCGTGCTGAGCAAGCCTTGCACCAGCTCCAGGCCATGCTGGAGCGCACCGAAAGCATGGCGCGCCTGGCCAGTTTCGAATGGGACGTGGACACCAATGCCGTCACCTGGTCGCCCGAGATGTTTTACCTGTTCGGCCGCGACCCGGCCCTGGGCGCACCAAACCTGCAGGAGCAGGCCGGGCTGTACACGCCAGAGTCCTCGCAAACCCTGTTGGATGCGGTGGGCAAGGCTGTGGCCGACGGCACGCCCTACATGCTTGATCTGATGACGGTGCAACCCGACGGCGAACTTCGCCCCTGCATCGTCAAGGGCTTCCCCGAGCGCAATGCCAGCGGGCGGGTGGTGCGCATAGCCGGGCTGGTGCAAGACATCACCGAGCGCAAGCAAGCCGAGCAATACGAGCGTTTTCGAAGCCACACGCTGGAGATGCTGGCCTCCAGCGAGCCCCTTTCTGCCGTGCTTGAAAGCATTGTGCGGGGCGTGGAACAACTCAATCCGACCATGTTGTGCAGCATTCTGCAACTCGACCTGGAAGGCCGCCATCTGTGCAAAGGGGTGGCACCGAGCCTGCCTGATTTCTATAACACGGCGCTGGGCGGCATTGAAATCGGGGTTGGGGTGGGCTCCTGCGGCACGGCGGCCTTTACGGGTGAGCGGGTGATCGTGGCCGACATTGCCACGCACCCCTATTGGACCGCCTACAAAGACCTGGCGGCCAGTGCCGGAGTGGGCGCCTGCTGGTCGCAACCGATTCGCGGAGCCAGCGGCAAGGTGCTGGGTACTTTTGCCATTTATCACCGCGCGCCACACACGCCAGCGCTAGCCGACATCGCCCTGATTGAGCAAACCGCCAGACTGACCAGCATCGCCATTGAGCGCAAAGCGGCGCAGGAAAAGCTCCAGCTGGCTGCGGGTGTTTTTACGCACGCGCTGGAGGGCATCATGATCACCACGCCCGACGGCACCATTGTGGATGTCAACGAAGCTTTCACAAGCATCACCGGCTTCACGCGCGAAGATGCCCTGGGCAAAAACCCGCGTTTTCTGGACTCCGGCCGGCACAGTGCGGACTATTTTGCTGCCATGTGGCGCAGCCTGATCGCCAACGGCTACTGGTATGGCGAGGTCTGGAACCGGCGCAAGAGCGGCGAAGTGTTTGCCGAAATGCAGGCCATCAGTGCGGTGCGTGATGCACAGGGCATGGTGAGCCAGTACATATCGCTGTTCTCCGACATCACCGAGCGCAAGGCGCACGAGAGCCAGCTCGAACATATTGCGCACTTTGATGCACTCACCAACCTGCCCAACCGCGTGCTGCTGGCTGACCGCCTGCAACAAGCCATGGCGCAGGCACAGCGCCGACAGCAACGGGTGGCGGTGGCTTACCTGGACCTGGATGGTTTCAAGGGCATTAACGACCAGCACGGGCATGTCACCGGCGACCAGGTGCTGATCACTCTGGCCAAGCGCATGAAAGACGCGCTGCGCGAGGGCGACACGCTGGCACGTATTGGGGGCGACGAGTTTGTGGCGGTGCTGATTGATCTGGCAGACACCTCGGTCAGCGCGCCACTGCTCAGCAGGTTGCTGGCTGCGGCCGCATTGCCCGTGCAGGTGGGTGAGCTGATGCCGCAGGTTTCGGCCAGCGTGGGTGTCACCTTTTACCCACAGGCGCAAGACATCGATGCCGATCAACTCATGCGCCAGGCAGACCAGGCCATGTACCAGGCCAAAATGGCGGGCAAAAACCGTTATTGCGTGTTTGATGCCGCGCAGGACAGCAGCATGCGTGACCACCACGAAAGCCTGGAGCGCATCCGCCTGGCGCTGAAGAACCATGAGTTGGTGCTGCACTACCAGCCCAAGGTCAACATGCGCAGCGGTCAGGTGATGGGTGTCGAGGCCCTGATCCGCTGGCAGCATCCCGACAAAGGCCTTCTGGCACCGGAGGCCTTCCTGCCGGTGATTGAAGACCACTCACTGGCCGTTGCCGTTGGCGAGTGGGTGCTGGAAGCCGCCCTGGCCCAGATAGAGCGGTGGCACGCTGCCGATCTGAATTTGCCCGTCAGCGTCAACATCGGTGCCCGCCAGTTGCAACAAGGCAACTTTGTGCAGCAGCTGCAAGCCATCCTGGCCAGGCACCCGCAAATCAACCCGGCCAGCCTGGAGCTTGAGGTGCTGGAGACCAGCGCGCTGGCAGATACGGCACAGGTGTCGCAGGCGATTGAGGACTGCGCCCGCTTTGGCGTGAAGTTTGCGCTGGACGACTTTGGCACCGGCTACTCGTCACTCACCTACCTCAAACGCCTGCATGTCACGCTGCTCAAGATTGACCAGAGCTTTGTGAGTGGCATGCTTGACGACCCGGATGACATGGCCATTTTGCAAGGCAT
>CAITXW010000502.1 GCA_903896425.1 uncultured beta proteobacterium
TAGAGGATCCAACCCGCTAAACCCATCAGGGACCATTTAAGTCCGAATGTACGGTTGCAATCTCTCCGACTCGCCAACATTTGCAATGTGGCTTGCAAAACAAGGGGCGTCCATGTACGCAATGACGCGTATTTCAGCTAACGAGGAATCCTGAACATGCACTGCTTTTCCCTCCGCATTGAACACGACATCGCCCATCTGGTGCTGAACCAGCCCGATGCCTTCAACACCATGGGCCCAACCTTCTGGCGCGAGCTCGATGAGGTACTGACCCAGCTGCACAAGGAAGCGCCGGCGCGGGTTCTGCTGATCAGCAGCACCGGCAAGCACTTCAGCGCCGGCATGGCACTGGAAACCTTTAGCGGTGCCATCCAGATCGACGACCAGAGCCCGCAGGGGCGCGCAGCCCTGTTCGATCTGTTGACCGACATGCAGGCCACGTTCACCAAGCTCGAAACTTTGCGCATGCCGGTGATCGCTGCCATCCAGGGCGGCTGCATTGGCGGCGCGGTGGACATGGTCAGCGCCTGCTGCCTGCGCTACGCCACGGCCGATGCGTTTTTTTGCATCCAGGAAATCAACATCGGCATGGTGGCCGACGTCGGCACACTGCAGCGCCTGCCCAAGCTGATTCCGCTGGCGCTGGTGAAGGAACTGGCCTACACCGGTCGGCGCATGGGGGCCGCCAAGGCACTGGCCTGCGGTCTGGTCAACGAGGTATTCGAGACGCCAGAAGCCATGCTCGAAGGCGCCCTGCAATGTGCGCGCGAGATCGCGTCCAAACCGCCGGTGGCGATCTGGGGCACGAAGCAGGCGCTGCACTATGCGCGCGACCATTCGGTGGACGACGCGCTCAAACAAATGGGTTGGCTGCAAGGCGCCGTCTGGAGCAACCAGCAAGTCCTCGAAGCCGTGATGGCACTCAAAAGCAAGCGCGCCGGCAAATTTGCGCCGCTGCAGCCGCTGCAGGGCTTTCGCGATCTGACTTCGTGATCTGCATCAAAAAAATTAAGGGCCGAACTAAAACCCAAGGGTTTTCCCGTAGATACTTAAGCTCATGAATTTCGCCCCAAACACCGAGCTGATTGAAAACGTCACCTTCGATGAAATCACCGTGGGCCAGAGCGCGCGCCTGTTGCGCACCCTGAGCCTGGCCGACATTCAGGCCTTTGCCGCGGTGTCAGGTGACACCAATCCCGCCCATCTGGACGCCAAGTACGCCAACGACACGCTGTTTCATGGCGTCATCGCGCACGGCATGTGGGGCGGCGCGCTGATCTCGGCGCTGCTGGGCACCAAGTTCCCGGGGCCCGGCACGATTTACCTCGACCAGATGCTCCATTTCACCAAGCCGGTTCGCATCGGCGACACGCTGACTGTGACCGTCACCGTGCTGAGCAAGGATGCCGCGCACAAGAGCATCGAGCTCGATTGCCAGGTGCTCAATCAAAAGGGTGAACGCGTGCTGCACGGCACGGCCAAGGTGCTCGCGCCCACGGTCAAGGTCGTACTGCCCCACGTGGCGGGACCGCAGATCCAGTTGTTCGACCCGCAGGCCCGCTTCAACGAGTTGCTGGCGCGCGGCGCCGGTCTCGAAGCCGTGCGCTGTGCCGTGGTGCATCCTTGCGACGCCGGGTCACTGAGCGGTGCCATCGATTCGGCGCGCTACGGCCTGATTATTCCGGTGCTGATCGGCCCCGAAAAACGCATCCGGCAATTGGCGGAACAAGCTGAAATCGACCTGCACGGCATCCAGATTATTTCTGTCGAACACAGCCACGCTGCGGCTGAAAAAGCGGCCCAAATGGCGGTTGACGGCGAGGTTGAAATCCTGATGAAGGGCAGCTTGCACACCGATGAGCTGGTGCACGCCGTGCTGCTGCACCCCAAACTGCGCTCGGGTCGGCGCATGTCGCACGTGTTTCGCTTCGACATCCCGCTCTACAGCAAGCCGTTGCTGATTACCGACGCCGCGCTCAACATCCGCCCAACGCTCACAGAAAAAGTGGACATCATCCAGAACGCGATCGACTTTGCCCGCGTCATGGGTGTCAAGACGCCCAAGGTCGCGATCCTCTCGGCGGTGGAAACCGTCAACCCCAACATCCCTTCGACGCTCGACGCCGCGGCACTGTGCAAGATGGCCGAGCGCGGCCAGATCAAGGGCGGGTTGCTCGACGGCCCACTGGCCTTCGACAACGCCATTTCAGCGCACGCAGCGCAGGTCAAAAACATCAAGTCGGCCGTGGCGGGTGATGCCGACATCCTGGCCGTGCCGGACCTCGAATCGGGCAATATGCTGGCCAAGCAACTCGAATACCTGGCTGGCGCCAGTGGTGCCGGATTGGTGCTCGGTGCGCGCGTGCCGATTGCACTGACCAGCCGGGCCGACGGCCCGATGAACCGCGTCGCCTCGGCCTTGCTGGCCCTGATGGCTGCGCACGATGCGCGCCGCACTTCTTCCCATTCAATCTGACCGGAGCGCCGCATGGCCATTCTTGCCGTCAATGCCGGCTCATCGAGCCTGAAATTTTCACTTCACCCGCTGCTGGCTGGCGCAGCCCAACGCAGCATCCTCAACGGCAACGTTGAAGGGCTGGAGCCCGGCGGCAGTGCCGTGCTGGGCTGGAGCTACGAAGGCCAGCGTCACAGTCGCCAACTGCCAGCAACGAGCGGCGATCCGTTCGAACAAGCCCTGCGCAGCTTGGGCGAATTGCTCACCAGTATTCCGGCCGTTGCCAAACTCGACGCCATCGCGCACCGCGTGGTGCATGGCGGGCAGGACTTCAGCGCCAGTGTGCGGGTCACCGATGAGGTGCTGGCGCAACTCACGCAACTCAACTCGCTCGCACCTTTGCACCAACCGCAAAACCTCAAGGGCGTTCGCGCCTTTCAGAAGGCTTTTCCGGCGACGCCGCAGGTCGCCTGTTTTGACACCGCCTACCACGCCACACTGACCGAGGCCGACTACAGCTTTGCCCTGACGCAGGAACTGGCCGCGCAAGGCGTGCGCCGTTATGGCTTTCATGGCCTGTCCTACCAGTACGTGATCGGTGCGTTGCAACAGCACAGCGAGCGTGCCAGCGGTCGCGTGCTGATGGCGCACCTGGGCAACGGTGCCAGCCTGTGCGCTGCGCAAGCGGGGCGCAGCTGCGCCACGACGATGGGCTTTTCCACGCTCGACGGCCTGGTGATGGGAACCCGCAGCGGAACGCTCGACGTTGGCGTACTGCTGTACCTGATGGAACAGGGTTGGGACCACGCGCGGCTGCAAACCCTGCTCTACAAGCAAAGTGGTTTGCTCGGCGTCTCGGGCATCTCGGCCGACATGCGCACGCTGCGAGCCGATGGCAGTGCAGCAGCGCAGCGCGCCATCGAACTCTTCACGCACCGCGTGGTGCGCGAATCGGGCGCCATGGTGGCGTGTCTGGGTGGTCTGGACGTGCTGAGCTTCAGCGGCGGCATTGGTGAACACGACGCCGCACTGCGCGCCGACGTCTGCCAGCGCCTAAGTTGGCTCGGCGTTGCGATTGATCCTGAACTCAACGCACAAGCTACCCGCGATCAGGAAATGGCGATCCACAGCGCCGAGTCAGCCGTGCAGGTCTGGGTGATTCCAACCGACGAGGGTCTGGTGGTGGCGCGCGAGGCGGCGCGGTTGATTTGACGGCCCGGCTATCAGGCTGTAGCCCGTATGAAGCCAAAGGCGTAATACGGGGACCCCTTTACCGTGCCAACCCCGTATTGCGCTGCGCTCCATACGGGCTACATCCATACGGGCTACATCCATACGAGCTACGCGTCGCGATGGCGAATTCCGGCGCTACTGCCGCGCGGTGCGGATATTGGGCGGCAATGCCTGCGCGTAGCTGCTGCGAAACGGGTTGATGTCGAGGCCGCCGCGGCGCGTGTAGCGCGCATAGACGGCCAGTCGGGTCGGCTTGCAGCGCGTCCAGATGTCCATGAAGATGCGCTCGACACATTGCTCGTGAAACTCGTTGTGATTGCGGTAACTCACGAGGTACTGCAGCAGGCTTTCCTGAACAATCTGCGCGCCGCTGTAGCTGATCTGCACGCTGCCCCAATCGGGCTGGCCGGTCACCAGGCAATTGCTCTTGAGCAGGTTGCTCACCAGCACCTCGCTGACCGGTGCTTCGCCCTGCTCCACCTTGAGCAGATCGGGCGCCGGCGTGTAGCGATCACACTGCACGTCGAGCCGATCCAGGCTCAAGCCGTCAAGCTCGTGCACCGGTTCGCGGTCGAACAGATCACTTTGCAAAATGCGCACGCCAATCGAAGGCGGCGCGCTGGCGTCCACTTGCGGTGTGGCCGGACGCCAGACCGCTTCGCTCAAATCACTGCGCAGGCGCGAGCGCACCGCTTCAACATCGGCAAAACGCGTGTTGTTAAAGCTGTTGAGGTAGAGCTTGAACGACTTGCTCTCGATGATGTTCGGCGTCTCGCAGGGCACTGTGAAATGCGCCAGTGCCACCTGTGGCTTGCCACGCTGGTTCAGCCAACTCAACTCGAACGCGCTCCACATGTCGGCACCGACAAAGGGCAGCACGCCGGTGATGCCGATCTCGGCGCGCTTGAGGGCACGCGCAATCGGAAACAGCAGCGACGCGTCGTACTGATCGATGTAACTGGCGGCCTTGCCAAGTTGAGAATGTTCGGGAAGGTTCATTGCTGTTTGCGCCGAAAAATGAACCGCTCCAACGTTGACGCGGCCGCATCAAAGGCATAGCCCTCAACATCAAAACTTTTGAGCCCCTCCGGCGTCGCGACGTGCTGCATTGCGGCGTAGCGCGTCATCAGGCCGCGCGCGCGCTTGGCGTAGAAGGCGTTGACCGTGTACTTGCCGGCGCGGTATTCCTGAAACACGCATTCGATGACGCGTGCCTTGAGCGCCTTCAAATCGACTGCCTTGAAATACTCCTGCGAGGCCAGGTTCACCACCAGCGGCGTGACCTCGGCGCGCAAGCGCTGGTTCAGGTACTCGGAAATCCGGCTGCCCCAGAACTGGTACAGGTTGCGGCCCTGCGCGTTTTCCAGCGCCGTGCCCATTTCCAGCCGATAGGGCTGCATCCAGTCCAGCGGCCGCAGCACGCCGTACAGGCCGCTGAGCAGACAGATGTGGTCTTGCAGCCAGGCCAGTTCCGGCTGCGCCAGACTGACAGCGTCCAGCCCCCGGTAAACCGCGCCATCAAAGGCCAGCACCGCCTGCTTTGAATTGTGCGCCGTGAAGCGCGGACGCCAGGCCTGGTAGCGCACAAGGTTTTGCTGCGCCAATGCGTCACTCAAGCTCATCAGGCTGGCAATCTGCTGTGGAGATTTCTGCTGCAGCAAGGCGATGAGTTCCGTTGCCTGGGGCACAAACAAGGGCTTCGTGTGCGCGACGCCGGGCGCCGGAGGGTCGAAATCAAGAGATTTGGCTGGAGAAAGAAGAAATAGCATGGTAAAAACTGGGGCGAGCAAGCCGCGAGTATGCAGGACTTTCGTCCGCCCAGGCCAGCCGCCGTCACATAGGAATTGGCTATAGATAGCTTTAGTTTAATAAATCACAAACCCGATAGCTTTCTACTAAACTTCGCCCATCGGTTTTCACCGA
>CAITXW010000503.1 GCA_903896425.1 uncultured beta proteobacterium
AGCGATGTGGTTGACAAAATCGGCGCCGTCAAAACTGCACGCCGTGGCTACCACGATGACGTGCCGGTGGCCGACGTGATCATCGAAAAGGCCGTGGCACTTTGACATGAACGCCAGCGCAGTCGGGAGCGCGGCGACGCCGCTTGTGGCCCGGCTGCAGGCGCCGCTCCATTGGCGCTGTATCGACTTCATATCGGACCTGCATCTGCAGGTCGGCGACGATGCCAAGGTTGCCGCCTGGCAGCGTTACATGCAAAGCACGGGCGCCGACGCCGTATTCATTCTGGGCGATCTGTTTGAGGTCTGGATCGGTGACGACGCGCTCCAAGGCGCAGGCAACCCATCCGACCCGACCGTCGGCTTTGAGGCGCGTTGCGCGCAGGTACTCTCTGCCGCTTCAGAACGTCTCGCGATTTACTTCATCCATGGCAACCGTGACTTTCTGCTCGGACAGTCTTTCGCCAAGGCCTGTGGCATGACGCTGCTGAGTGATCCCTGCGTGCTCGGCTTTGCCGGTCAGCGCTGGCTGCTCTCGCATGGCGATGCAATGTGCCTGCAGGACAGCGATTACATGGCGTTTCGGTCCCAGGTCCGCAACCCACAATGGCAGCAAAATTTTCTTGCTCAGCCGCTGGCCAAGCGTCAGGCACTTGCGCGCGCCATGCGTGAACAAAGCGAGGCACACCGAATCAGCGACTTGGCAAACGGCATGACACTGACCGACCTTGATGCAAACGCCTGCTGCGAATGGCTGGGCGCGGTGCATGCTGACACGCTGATCCACGGCCACACGCATCGACCGGCCGAACATGCGCTGGCGCCGGGTATGCGCCGTATCGTGCTAAGCGACTGGGACGCAAACGCCACACCGGCACGCGCCGAAGTGCTGCGACTGCGCACCAATCCATCAGATCAAAGCACACCGGTCGACATGCAACGCCTGCCGGCCGCACTGGCCTGAACGGGTTACAACGCGACCTCGTCGATTTGCCAGGGGGCCACAAAGCGCTCGACGTACTGCTTGTAAACACCCTGCTGCAAGAAGATGTCGAACAGGTCAGGGTCAATGTGGCCGTTGGCTTTGAATTTCTTCATGATGTCGATGGCCTGTGACAGTTTCATGCCCCGTTTGTAGGGGCGGTCCGTAGCCATCAATGCCTCGAAAATATCCGCAATGCCCATGACACGCGCCTGCACCGACAACTGCTCGCGCTTGAGGCCTCTGGGATAGCCTTTTCCATCCATGCGCTCGTGGTGGCCACCGGCAAACTCCGGCACATTCTTGAGATGCTTGGGCCATGGCAATTGCTCCAGCATCTTGATAGTGGCAACGATGTGGTGATTGATGGTCTCGCGCTCAGCCTGCGTCAGCGTGCCGCCGCGAATGCACAGATTCTCCAACTCATCGGCGTTGAGAAATTCAACCTCTGCGCCCTCCGGGTCACACCAAACCCGCTGCGTGCCGATTTCGCGCACACGCTGCAACGCGCTCTCGCTCAGGGACTCGCTGCCGACATTGGTGGTACGCAGAAAATCGCGATCCGCGTCAATCGACTTCAACGCGGCCTGCTGCTCGGCCATCACAGCGGCTTCCGCCTGCGCATCGACACAGGGTCGCAGTGCCAGTTGCTGGCGCAGGGTTTGCAGTTCAGCGTCACGCTTGAGCACCTCGAAACGGGTGTCGATCAGGTGCACGCGATCAAACAAGGTTTGCAGCTTGGTCGCCTTGTCCACCACATGCACCGGCGTGGTGATCTTGCCGCAATCGTGCAACATGCCAGCGATCTTGAGTTCGTAGCGGTCACGCTCACTCATGGCGAATGTTGCCAGGGGTCCCTCGGTCGCCGCTGCCGCGGCATCGGCCAGCAGCAAGGTCAATTCGGGCACACGCTGACAATGGCCACCGGTGTGCGGCGATTTTTCGTCGATCGCCAGATTGATCATGTTGATGAAAGACTCAAACAGTTCTTCGAGTTGCGCCATCAACAAGCGGTTGCTCAGGGCGATGGCAGCCTGCGAAGCCAGGGACTCCGCCAACTGCTGGTCCGCTGTGGAAAACCGCACAATCTCGCCAGTCTCGGGGGACTGCGCATTGATGAGTTGCAGCACCCCGATTACTTCGCCCTCATGGCTCTTCATCGGCACGGTCAGGAAGGACTGCGAACGGTAACCGGTGCGCTCATCAAAACGCCGGGTGCCGGAAAAGTCGAAATTGGGTTCCGTATAGGCGTCCACGATGTTGACGGTTTCAATATGGATCGCTGCGTAAGCCGCCACCAGCGAGTCGTTGGGTGCACCGCTCGCGTCGCGCAGCGGGAGGTCCGGGAAATTGATGGCGTTGCCCGATGTGCCGCCCATGACGATATTGAGCGAATCGGTCTTGATGATCTCGAACCGAAGCGTCTGTCCATCCTCCAGCATGCGGTACAGTGTGCCGCCATCGGCATTCGTGATGGCCTTTGCCGCCAACAGAATACCTTCAAGCAGACGCGTTATGTCACGCTCCCGGGAGAGCGAGGTACCGATGTCGTTAAGTTGCTCAAGCCGATTGAGCAAGTTGTCTGCAGATTCCATCGGCACCTCTTCCTGTTGAATCGCGATGTGTGAGAGTCAGACTTTCGTCCGTCATGGCAGCGATTATGGCTTGAGCAAGACCTTCAACACGTTTTGCAAACGACGCGCCTGGACTGCATCAAAAGTGCCCGATAACACACCCGCAGTATCCTGACCCCAGGTTTGCACCGGTGCCGGATCATTGCGACGGGTCAGCAGTTGCAACTGCAATGCGCGGCGCGCGTCAAGGTGCTCAGCCGGGGTCGGCAGTTCCGAGGCCATCTCCAAGCGCAGCAGGGCCACGGCGCCAGCGTCCGCGGGTGCCTGCGTCAAGGCTTTGACCCAGGCGCTGCGGATGGCAGGGGCGACACGGCTGCCCAACTCCTGCACCGATGGCACCTGAGCCGCGTCGCGCTGCTCCCAAGCCGTCAGCAACTGGGTCAGTGCCTCGCCATGTGCCTGCGCTGCAAGTTTTTTCAATGCAAATTGGGCGTGCTCGACCGCATCGCGCTGGGCCCGAAAAGCGGTGTCGCCCAAACGTGGCGCATCCTGCCAGGCGCCGCCGCTGCCGTCGTGACCGTCGCGCCGCGGCGCGCGATCGTCCATGCGTGGGGCGAACTTGTCGTCGCGCGGACCGCGCGGCTTGTCTCTTGCACCATCCCGACCCGCGTCTTTGCGTTCACCGAAACGGGGCCCGCGGCCCGCAGGTGCTGGCTCTGTCTTTCTCATCCCGGGTCGATCGTCACCGCGCACAGCGATCACGGGTTTTGCCACGGGTTTCGGTGCTGGCGCTGGCTGCGCAACGGGTTCTGCCGCCACACCTGATTCATCGGACGTGTCGCCATCGGCCACATCAGTCGCACTGTCTGGCACATTGATCGCTGTCTGTCCAGATTGCACCGCAGCAACGGCGGTATCCACTTCCGTCGCTGCAACCTGCATCGCAGCCTTGGCCTGAGCCTGCCCGCGTAAAGCGGTATCCAGCGCATTCATGGCACTGCGAATACGTTGTGCATCCCCGGATTGATTGGCCGCTTCCAGTGCCTTGGCTGCATCGAGCACCAGACGGTCACGCTCACCCAGCGCCGCATCGGCTTTCTCGCGCTCAAGCGTCTTGCGATTGAATGCGTCGTCAATCGGTTTGCGGAAAGCGTCCCACAATTTTTGCTCGTGCCGACGGTCCAGCGGCACGCGATGCGCCTCTGCCTGCCAGCGCTGCTGCAAAGCCTTAACGGCATCAATCCGCAGCACCGGGGTGTCACCCAACACACGAGCCTCTTCGATCATGGCTTGACGCAATGCCAGGCTGCTTTTCTGCAAGGCCTCCAGCGGTGCGGCAGCAGCATTAATGGCCGCTTTCCAGAGCGGCTGCAGTTCGGCAAACATTTTTTCACCGACGTGTCCACCTTCACGCCAGCGATCACCAAACTGATGCAGTATCCGATTGAAGCCCTTCCAGTCATCATCCTTTGCCGTTGCGTTGTCAGCAGCCCATGTATTGACCTCTTCAATCAGCGCCAGGCGCTGGGCCCGGTGTTCGGCGGACTCGGCTTTGACTTTCTCAAGCCAGCCTTCCACCACCTTGTGCGCCTCGTTGCAGGCGTCGTCGAACCGCTTCCACAGGCCGTGGTTGGGCACGCCGCCCTGATCCGTCTGCTTCCACTGCTCCCGCAAGGCACGCAGGCTTTCCTGCATCTTGCGCCCGCCAATGGCCTGCCCTTCGGGGCGTTTGAGCAAGCCCTCGGCCTTGGCTACCAGTTCCTCGCGCAACTGATCGGCGCGCCAGCGCTGCCAACCCTCGAGTTCACCGGCAGCAGCCAAAGCCGCATGGGCCTGGTTTTCGAGTTTGTCATCGATAAGTTTGCCGAATTCCTTGAGTGCATTGCGCAGGGCAGCGGCCGCACCGGCACTGGCTTTCCCGTGTCCTTCACCGACTTCCAATTCAAGCTTTTGCAGGGCCTCCCCCACAACGGCCAGCGCCCGCGCCTTGAGTTCGGGGTCAATCGCCGCTCGCTTCGGGCGTGGCGCTGCTTCAAGCGGGACACCGCGCGCGGCACGCAACTCATCGGCCCATACCTGCACCGGTGGCAACGGTGCTGCCACATCACCAGCCGCCGCAAGCGCGAGTGCCAGTGCACCACTGAAGGCCTCCCACACCACCAGCAACTGGCCACGCGAGCTATCGAGCAAGGTTGGAAACTTGGCCTCGACGCTGAGCCAGTTGGCATCATTGAGCAGCGAACTGGCCTGCGCCTGCCAGTGCTCCACATCGGCGCGCAGGGCATCAACAAGTGCCTGCGCGTCATGCCATGACTTGGTCGATAACACCTCAATCCGCTGCGCCAGCAACACCGCCGCCTCGCGCTGAACCTGCACCCGGTGCTGCAAGTCTTCGATCACTTTGACTCGGTCGCCAAGTTGGCCCTTAAGGGTCGACAGCGGCTCCTTGCTCAATGGCGCGCCGGCCCGCGCGGCGTCGCGCTGCCAGGCCATGGCATCGGCAATATTGAGCTTGGGCACGGCCAGCAAGGTCTGCGCCTTGTCGGCCCACTCCTGGGCGATCGATTCCTGACCCTTGCTGCGCTTGATTTCATCAAGCTTTTCACGCAACAACTTGGCTGCTCCCTTGTCCTTGCCGCTGAGTTCCTTGAACACCGCCTGCATCTGTTCCGAACTCGGCGCACTGAGCAGCCACTCCCGGATGCGTGCCGTGCGCTCGCTGGAGGTGTGCGCGGAAAACGCCCCACCAGTCAACACGTCCAGTGGGTGCGGTTCGCTTGTCTTGACCGGGATTGGCGTCACTTCAGGGGCTGGGGCAGTTTTGTTAATGGAAGGAAAAGGAAACATGGATCGCACAAACAAGAGGAGGGATCCCGACCGTTGGTTGGTCAGGGTTGAGGCGCTATTTTCGCCGCAATTTTCCTGATCCGGCAATAAAAAGACGAAAGCCCGGTCGGGTTGGCACAAGGCCATACCGCCGGGCTCGACAGCTGACACAATGTCCATACTGTCCGGGCTCGCGAATCAGGAGGGTAAAGTCCCAAAACGCTGGGAAGCAACAGATTGCCTCCACTTGACTGTCGGGGCCGCTTTATCACTGCTACCTTCCGGTAGGGACTGGCTACTGCCGACAACTTGCCTGTCAATGACAGGCTGTTGAAGTCTAGTTAACCGGGAAGTCGAATTCAAATCTGATTTAGGAATAACAAATACGATTGATATGGTTGACTTGGTATATACTGCACCCCTAGAATCCGCCCATCCTAGTCACATCTAGGGATAACCCGTATCCGCTGCCGAACCCGGCATATTCAAGTCTCTGCCATACACAACACATAGCGCAGGACATTGATAGCGTACCAACCCAAACGAGGTGTCTCCCGTGTTGCCGCCTGCTTGCAGTGCACCACAGAAACCCCCGCCAAAGAAGGAAGAGCTATGACAGCGTCAAAAAACATTACCCAGGGTCTGCGAACGTTCGCAAGCGACGTCGCCCAGGGCTTCTTCGAAATCACCCACAACGGCTTTGCACTGGTCGGACTGGCCGTCATATTTGCCATCATTGCCTTGACGGCTCGCCCGGAGCTGCGCCAAGTCGGCGAAATCAGACTTTTCAGTTGGCTGCAAACTCGCCAGATCGCGATCAGCGGATCGGCGACCGAGATCGACGCGGTTGATCGCGCCACGGCCAGCAACCCACAGGATTTGCCCAAACAGCAGGCTGCAATCGCTTACTGGCTGAGCAAGAAATACAGGATCGCCCCAGAGCCGCTAAGCGCCCTGGTGACAGAAGCCTACGAAATTGGATCACACACCAAGCTTGACCCGACCCTGATTCTGGCCGTCATGGCAGTGGAGTCCGGCTTCAATCCGTTCGCCCAAAGCGCGGTGGGGGCACAGGGCCTGATGCAGGTCATGACCCAGGTTCACAGTGACAAGTATGAGAACTTCGGCGGCAAACTGGCAGCATTTGATCCGCTGACCAATCTGCGCGTGGGTGTCAAGGTCTTGCAGGAGTGCATCTCGCGCGCCGGCTCACTCGAAGGCGGCCTGCGTTTTTATGTCGGTGCAGCCCACATCGAAGACGATGGCGGCTACGCTGGCAAGGTCATGGCAGAACATGCCCGGCTGCAACTGGTGGCCAAGGGCCGTCCGGTACCGCCGACCCTGGCCCAGCCATCCACGGTGCCAGTCGCTGCGGACCGGCTGAATCAGAGCCCTGATAAAGTGGCGCTGCTTTCACGTTATTGACTTTTTTACCCGCCAGACCAGACACCGTCGCATACCCCCATGTACAACCGTAATATTCTTATCGAGCAAACCGACCCTGAAATTTTCGCCGCCATCCAGGCCGAAAATACGCGCCAGGAACAGCACATCGAACTGATCGCCAGCGAGAATTACGCCTCGCCTGCCGTCATGGCGGCCCAAGGCACGCAACTCACCAACAAATACGCCGAAGGCTACCCGGGAAAACGCTACTACGGCGGCTGCGAGTACGTCGACATTGCCGAGCAACTCGCGATTGACCGCGTCAAACAGATCTTTGGCGCCGATGCGGCCAATGTGCAACCGCATTGCGGTGCGTCCGCCAACGAAGCGGTCTTCCTGGCCTTCCTCAAGCCCGGCGACACCATCATGGGCATGAGCCTGGCCGAAGGTGGCCACCTGACCCACGGCATGGCGCTCAACATGAGTGGCAAGTGGTTCAATGTCGTCTCCTACGGCCTCAATGACAAGGAAGCGATCGACTACGACGCCATGGAGCGCAAGGCCCATGAGAGCAAGCCCAAGCTGATCATCGCCGGTGCCTCGGCCTACAGCCTGCGCATCGACTTTGAACGCTTTGCCAAAGTAGCCAAAGACGTCGGCGCCATCTTCATGGTCGATATGGCGCATTACGCCGGCCTGATCGCCGCTGGCCTCTACCCGAATCCGGTGCCGCACGCCGACGTTGTCACCTCGACCACGCACAAAAGCCTGCGTGGCCCGCGCGGGGGCATCATCCTGATGAAGGCGCAACACGAGAAAGCCATCAACAGCGCTATTTTCCCCGGCCTGCAGGGTGGCCCGCTGATGCATGTGATTGCGGCCAAGGCGGTAGCCTTCAAGGAAGCACTGGCGCCAGAGTTCAAGATCTACCAGCAACAAGTGCTCACGAACGCCCGCATCGTCGCTGAAACGCTGACCGAGCGCGGCCTGCGCATCGTCAGCGGCCGCACCGAAAGCCACGTCATGCTGGTCGATCTGCGCGCCAAGGGCATTACCGGCAAGGAAGCTGAAGCAGTGCTCGGAAGCGCCCACATGACGATCAACAAGAACGCCATACCGAACGACCCCGAAAAGCCAATGGTCACCAGCGGCGTGCGCATCGGCACACCGGCACTGACAACACGCGGCTTCAAGGACGAGGAAGCCCGCCTGACAGCCAACCTGATTGCTGATGTAATGGACAATCCAAGAGACGCTGCCAATATCGAAGCGGTGCGCGCCAAAGTCAACGCCCTTACGGCACGTTTCCCGGTTTACAAGTAAGACCAAACCATGAAATGCCCCTTCTGCAGCCACTCCGACACGCAGGTGATGGAGACCCGGGTTGCCGAAGACGGCGACTTCATCCGGCGCCGGCGTCAATGCGCCTCCTGCGAAAAACGGTTTACCACCTATGAACGGCCCGACGTCAGCTTCCCGGCGATCGTCAAGAAGGATGGGCGCCGCATCGAATACGAACGCGCCAAACTGCTGGCATCCATGAAATTGGCGCTGCGCAAGCGCCCGGTCAGCACCGAGCAAGTCGACGGCGCGGTCGAGCGCATCGAAGAGAAACTTCTCAACCTCGGATTGCGCGAGTTGCCTTCAACACGGATCGGCGAACTGGTGATGCGCGAGCTCAAGAAACTCGACAAGGTGGCTTACGTGCGCTTTGCCAGCGTCTACCGCAGCTTTGAGGACATCGACGAATTCAAGACCCTGGTGGACGAGGTGCGACGCTAGTCATTTGTCGCCTCAAACTCACCCTTTTGGGGGATGGGCAAAACCGGACAGAGCTAATACCATGGCCTGCATTGCTTCCAATAGGGGGACGCCATGCAGGGAGAATCCATCAACGCCTTCATCGGCCGGGCGACGTGCGCGAACCGTGCCGATTCGGCAGTTCCGTACCGGGAACGCGGCAACAGCTTGCTCGAAACCATGGTCTGGATCGGCATTGTGGCGCTCACAATCGGCGCAGCAACACCGTCCATCCTTGACTTTCAGAACCGCTATCGCCTGGAGGGCCGTGCCAGCGAGTTAGCCACTGACCTGCACTATTTGCGCAGTCAAGCATTGGCCAGAAACCAGGCCATGCGCATCAGCTTCAACAGTGACGAATCCGGAACTTGTTATGTCCTGCATACCGGCGCTGCGGGCGACTGCTATTGCGCCAGCAACGGCACCGCACAGTGCCACGACCCTGAAAACTCAATTTTCAAGAGCGTGGGTTTTGCCGCCGAACAGCACATCAGCCTGCAAACCAATGTGATCTCCATGCTGTTCGATCCGGGGCGCGGCACGACAACGCCAGCGGGCTCCATCACACTGACTGGCGCCAGTGGCAAGACAATCCGGCAAATTGTGAATATCGCCGGCCGCACCCGAACCTGCTCACCCGAGGGCAGCGTCAGCGGATACAAGGCATGTTGAAGCGGCGCCAGCTACCCAGGCCCAAAGGGTTCAGCCTGCTCGAACTGCTGATTGCGCTCGCAATCACCGGCATATTGGCCAGCATCGCCTATCCCTCCTATCTGACCCAGGTGCGAAAAGGCAGACGCTCGGATGCCATACAAGCACTCTCGCAACTCCAGCAGGCACAGGAACGCTGGCGTTCCATCAACCCCAGTTATGCACCCAACAACCTGTTGGCGACGGCGTGGCCCGATGGACTGGGCATCACGCCAACGACAGTGGGCACGCATTACACGCTCAGCATCGGCGACGATGCGAGCGAGGCTGGCTACACGGCCAACGCCCTTGCACGCGCAAGTCAGGCAGCTGACACCGCCTGCAGCACCCTGACAACAACCATCAGCAACGGCACGGTAACCCATACGCCGCAAGCATGCTGGAGCCGATGATGCGCCGCCAACGATCAACACTGCGGCGTGCTTCACGGGGCCTGTCCATCGTCGAACTGCTGATTGGCACGGCTATCGGCCTGTTCATCCTGGCAGGCTCGCTCTCCCTGTTCGCAAACCACATGGCCAGCTCACGTCGGCTTGCGCTGGAAACCCGTTTCAATCAGGACCTGCGCGCCACCCTGGACCTGATAACCCGCGATCTGCGCCGTGGCGCCTATTGGGGCAACGCGCTGGAGGGCACCAGCATCGCGCAGCGCAATCCTTACGCTGCGATCACCGTGACGCCGACGACGAATCCGCGCCAGATCCTGTACAGCTATACGCGCGATCCGTCCGAAAACAGCAGCCTTGACAGCAATGAAGTGTTCGGTTTCAGGCTCGCTGGCGGCGCGATCCAGATGTGCTTCGGCGGAAGTTCCGAATCCACCTGCAACAACTGGCAAACACTGAGCAACAGCGACATCCTGACCATCTCCCAGTTCAGCATCGCACCAACGCAGACCGAGATTGACGTTCGCGCCGCCTGCGCAAATACTTGCACTGACACGGCCCTGGCGCCCACCTGTCCCCGGATCCAGGTTCGCAACTACACCCTCACGCTAACCGGCACATCCACCAGCGATGCTGCGCTAAGTCGAACCTTGCGCTCGCAGGTTCGTGTGCGCAACGACGCCCTGCTTGGCTCCTGCCCGGTCTAGGCCTTGGAGTAGTCACATGACCGGTCTGCTTCACTGCACCGACTATCGTCACCGCCAGAGAGGCGCTGCGACCCTGCTGATGACAATGGGCCTGCTGCTGGGTATGTCCATCACCCTGCTGTACCTGAACCGCAACCTTGTGATCGAACAAAAAGCCGCCGCCAACCAAATACGCGCAACGCTTGCGCTGGAAATGGCCGAGGCCGGCCTGGAATGGGCCACCGGGATGCTCAATACCGCCCAGCACATCGATGCCAGTTGCGCCCTTGCCGGCGGCTCCACACACTCGTTCCGGCGGCAGTACCTGCAAACCAACTGGGGCCAGGACACCACCGTTGCCACCGAGGTAGCACCCGCCAGCACGAGCTACCCCGGGTGCAAGCTCGATGGCAACACCTGGACCTGCAGCTGTCCCGATCCATCGGTCAGTGGCGCGACAGTCCCCAGTCCGAACGACTCACACTTGCCGGGTTTCAGCGTCGCGTTTCTGTCTACCAACGATCCGGAAGCCGTGCGCATCGTCGCAACCGGGTGCACGGCCCAGGCCGGTGCCTGCACACCGGCCAACAGCGGAGCATCCGACGCCAACGCCACGGTATCGGCGATCCTGAAGCTGCGCCGACTTCCGCGTGCGACGCCCACCGCAGCACTGTCCTGCGGCAATTCGTGCACCGTTGGCGACGCCTACACCCTACTCAATCAGGACCTGGCAAGCGGTGGCCTGGTGGCCAATGCCGGTGGCGCCATCAACCTGGCCAGCGCAACAACGCTCATCAGCATCCCGGGGCAACCCGGCACCACAGCCATTGCCAGTCACGACGGCGCGCTAAGCGCCCTTTCAAGCAGTGACCCCCACTGCAACCAATCGACCCTGTTCACTTCTTTCTTCGGATCGACGCTGACTCAGTACGCGCGCGCACCCATGACCAAAACCATTGCCGATTGCGGTGCAGCCGGCAGCTGCACTGCGCTGGTCGACGCGGCCTTCGCCGAGGGCTGGCGCGTGTTCTATTTCCCCAACGGATTCGCTCGCGACAATAGCAGCGCAAACCTCGGATCGGCCAATGATCCGGTGGCCCTGGTCTCAAGCAACGGTTTCAATCTGAATGGCAATTTCACCGTCTACGGCATGCTCTTCAACAACGACGCCTCCGTCACTGATTTGAAATCCGGCAACGCCCACATCCGGGGTACATTGGTCACCTGCGCCGACTACAGTGACGACGGAACAGGCACGCTGACCTACGATGCCAGCGTCATGCAGGCGCTGCAACGCTCGACAGGGTCCCTGGTGCGCGTACCAGGCAGCTGGACTGACCGCTGCCGCGCCAGCAAAGAAATCCCCCCCACCATCAGTTGCAGCTAAGCCGCAACAAGACCACCATGACCACCGCCCGGCGCAGACATCGTGGATCCACCCTCATCGAAGCGATGATCGCTCTGCTCATCATGGGTGTGGGCATGCTGTCACTGTCGGGCATGCAAATGGACCTCACGCGCAGTGCCGATAGCACCCGACAGCGAACCGAAGCGCTGCGCCTGGCGCAAGAAAAGATGGAGGAGTTCAGGTCCTACACCGGCATTGCCAGCACCGTCTCCGCAGCAGGCATGGTCAATGCCAATGCCCTGAACTGGAACGCCCTGGCAGATGGTCAGGACAGCATCAGCGGCAACGTCATCTATGCGCGCAGCTGGACCTTCAGCGGCGACACCGGCAGTCCCTTGCGCAGCGCGACCGTGCGTGTGGCCTGGACTGATCGCAGCAACGCAGCGCAATGGCTGTCGCTGTCATCGGTCCTGTCCCAAACCGACCCGTTTGATACTGGCCTGCTCGGATTTCCTTTGACGCTGAGCAGCCAGATCAAGGGGACGAATAATCGCAACCCGGCGATTCCAGCGCCCGCCATCAGTCTGGGTGGTCAGCGCAGCGCGCTTGCGTTTGGCCGCCTCGGGCAGTACCTCCTGTTCGATGACATCAGCGCCCAGGTGGTGCGGATTTGCACGCCACTTGGTCTGTCAAAAGCTTCCAGCGCGGCAGAAATCATTGCGGCGCTTCAAAATCCTGATCGACGCCAATGCGAGAACCTGAGCGCTTACATGGTCTCCGGCTATGTCAGGCGCGACAGTTCGGTTTCAACCAGCAACTGGAATGCGATTGAAAGTGGGCTGGGCATTGACGCCTCGGGCATTAGCCGCAACGCAGCAGGCACGCTGGGCATCCGATGCCAGTTCGGCAACGCCGTCGATCCAACAAGCAGCGCGATCATCCCCGACTACAAGTATTACCTCTGCGTCATACCGCTTGCAAACCCGGCGGCCCATACCACCCCTGACTGGTCTGGAAAGATTCTGCTGTCCGGCGCTGCCGCGTGGCAGCGCAGCGACAGCGCCTACTACGTCTGCCGTTATGAATATGCGCCCACCCCGAGTCTGAGCGACAGCAACCAGCGCAACCTGCAACCCTACAGCCATGTCAGCATCTCGATCAGCCAGCAAAACTACCTGGTGGCCAGTGCCAACAACGCCACAGACAAGACGCCACCGGTCTGTCCATCGGTCATGAATGTAGCCAAGGTATCCAGCGGGGTCTTGCATCAGGATTGCCGGGCCGCCTCCAATCCAGCCAGGCACACGGTCGATTGCCCACTGCTCGCAACCGCGCCCTGAGCGCGCCAGGCCAGCGAGCCGCTGCGCCGGGTCATGATGTAATAGCCATTGACCCTGGAACTGCCGTCTGCCCCATGCACCCCTACATGACCCAAGCCCTGGCGCTTGCCCATCAAAGCCTGACCCTGAGCGCGCCGAATCCCCATGTCGGCTGCGTCATCGCCGACGCCGATGGCCAGTTGCTGGGCCAGGGCCATACGCAGCGTGCCGGCGCTGCCCACGCCGAAATCATGGCCTTGCGCGACGCGCAGGAACAGGGCCACAGCGTGCAAGGCGCCACCGCCTACGTCACGCTGGAGCCCTGCTCGCACCAAGGGCGCACGGGACCCTGCTGTGACGCCTTAATCACTGCCGGGATCATGAAGGTAGTCGCTTCCATTGCCGACCCGAACCCACGTGTGGCAGGACAGGGCTTTGCGCGTCTGCGCGCAGCAGGTATTGCGGTCGAAGTGGGCCAGGGTGCGCACGCCTCGCGCGAACTCAATATCGGTTTCTTCAGCCGCATGATCCGCCAGCGGCCCTGGGTCCGGCTGAAGGTCGCTGCCTCGCTGGACGGCAAGACCGCACTGAACAACGGCGCCAGCCAGTGGATCACGGGCGAGGCGGCGCGCGCCGACGGCCACGCCTGGCGCGCGCGCGCCTGCGCCGTACTCACCGGCATTGGCACGGTGCTGCACGACAACCCACAACTTGACGTTCGCCTGCTTGCCACCGAGCGGCAACCGCATTTGGTCGTACTCGACAGCACACTGCGCACACCGCTCGACGCCAAGCTGTTTCAACCCAATCGCAGGCTGCTGGTCTACACCGCAAGCGGGGATGAAGCAAAAATCGCGGCACTGCAGAAACGCGACGCCCAGGTCATCTCCGTGCCTGATGGCCATGGCAAAGTCGATCTGACAGCACTGTTGTGCGATCTGGCCCAACACGAGATCAACGACCTGCACGTCGAAGCCGGGCAGAAGCTCAACGGCGCCCTGATCCGCGCCAACCTGGTCGATGAATTCATCGTCTACCTGGCACCAAAGCTGATCGGCCAGGGCGCGGATATGGCCTGTTTCGGCCCGTTAACCGCTTTGTCCGAAGCCCCTGCCCTTGAATTCAAAAACATCGAGCAGTTCGGCGCCGACCTGCGAATCGTCGCCCGCGTGAGCGGGCGTGACGCCTTTTAATACAGAAGTTTTCCAGGTCCGGCGGAGCCGGCCTGATTCCCTGCGAAAATAGCGCCATGTTTACCGGAATCATCACCGGCGTCGGGCGCATCGTCGCTGTGCACGCCTTGGGCAGCTCTTCAACACACGGCAAGCGTCTGGACATCGAATGTCCCAGGGGCTATCTCGACGACGTCGGCCCGGGCGACAGCATCGCCCTGAACGGCGCCTGCATGACCGTCACCACGCTCGACCCCACGCAAGACCGCTTCACAATCGAGATCTCGGCCGAGTCACTGGCGCGCACAGCGGGTCTGGCGCAGACCGGTCGCATCAACCTGGAAAAAGCCCTGCGCGCCAACGACCGCCTGGGTGGTCACATGGTCTCGGGGCACGTCGATGGCGTCGGCCAGGTCACTCACTTCGAGCAGGTCGGCGAAAGCTGGCAACTGCGGGTGCTGGCGCCGCCAGCACTGGCCAGGTACCTGGCCTACAAAGGCTCCATCACCGTCAATGGCGTCAGCCTGACGGTCAACCGGATTGAAGATCTTGCGACGGGTTGCGAAGTCAGCATCAACCTGATTCCGCACACGGTGCAAAATACCGCCCTCGCAACGCTGGCAGCGGGCTCAAAGGTAAACCTTGAAATCGACCTCATCGCGCGCTACGTGGAGCGCATGCTGAAGTCCGACCCACAAACCCTCGGGCAGCACGCGTCCTGATTCAGCGCATCCCTGCGCTCCACTCATTTTCTGAAAGCTCCCTGCATGACCGCCCTCACCCCTGTGGCCATTTCCCCGGTTGAAGACATCGTCGCCGACCTGCGCGCCGGACGTATCGTGATTCTGGTTGACGAAGAAGACCGCGAGAACGAAGGCGATCTGCTGATGGCAGCCGACCACGTCAGCGCCGACGCCATCAACTTCATGGCGCGTTTCGGGCGCGGCCTGATCTGCCTGACGCTCAGCCGCGAGCACTGCGAGCGCCTGCAATTGCCGCCCATGACAGCGCGCAACGGCGACAAGAAAGGCACGGCATTCACGGTCTCGATCGAAGCTGCCGAAGGCGTCACCACCGGCATCTCGGCGGCCTACCGGGCCCGTACCGTGCAGGCCGCGGTCGCCCGAAACGCGCAACCCGACGATCTGGTGCAACCCGGCCACATCTTCCCGCTGCAGGCAGTCGAAGGCGGTGTGCTGATGCGCGCCGGCCACACCGAAGCCGGTTGCGACCTGGCCACCATGGCCGGCTGCAGCCCAGCCGCCGTCATCTGCGAGATCATGAAAGACGACGGCACCATGGCACGCCTGCCGGATCTGCAACTGTTTGCCGCCGAACATGGCCTGAAAATCGGCACCATCGCCGACCTGATCGAACACCGCAGCAAAGTCGAATCCCTGGTTGAAAAAGTCGGCTCACGCACCATCAACACCGCCTTTGGCGCGTTCGCCCTGCATGCCTTCAAGGACAAGACCACGCACGACGTGCACCTGGCACTCGTCAAGGGCGAATGGGGCCCGCATGACACGGTAGCGGCACGCGTGCACGAGCCAACCTCGCTGCTCGACGCGCTGGAGGTCGGCCGCGCCATGCACTCCTGGAGTCTGGACGCCAGCCTGGAACGCATCGCCGCCACCGGTCAAGGCGTGGTCGTGTTGCTCAACTGCACCGAAAACACCGAGCAGCTGCTGTCGCAGGTCGCCGGCACAGCACGCGCAGCCCATGGCCCCGAACGCGAACGCCTGGATCTGCGCAGCTACGGCATCGGCGCGCAAATTCTGCGCGAATGCGGCGTGCACAAGATGAACCTGATGGGCAACCCACGGCGCATGCCCAGCATGGCCGGCTATGGCCTGGAAATTGTTGGATATATAACAAAGTAATGAATTTGCGGGACAGACCGCGGCTACGCGAAGCGAGCAAGCTCTGTCCTCAACTGAAACAAGGATTTAAAGATGCAATACGCAGACAAGGGAACGCCGCAAGCAGGCGACTCACGATTGGACGGCAGCAGACTTCGCATCGGCATGGTGCAGGCCCGCTTCAATGAGACCATCACCAACACCCTGGCGCAAGCCTGCCAGGCTGAATTGCTCGCGCTCGGCGTGCACGAAGAAAACATCGACTGGATCACCGTGCCGGGCGCGCTGGAAGTACCCGTCGCGCTGATGCGGATGGCAGAAAAACTGGAATACGACGCGCTGGTGGCCATCGGCTGCATCATCCGTGGCGAGACCTACCACTTCGAACTGGTGTCCAACGAATCGGGCGCCGGTGTCAGCCGGGTCGCGCTCGACTACCAACTGCCCATTGCGAACGCCATCCTGACGACCGAGAACATGGCGCAAGCCGTCGCACGCCAAACCGAAAAAGGGCGCGATGCCGCCCATGTTGCCGTTGAAATGGCCAACCTGCTGAAAGAAGACTGATGACCGACCAAGCCATTCGCGCCCCTGGAGCCCGCCCACCGCGCCAAAGCCGCACGGGGCTCACCAGCACCGGCGTGCGCAAGGCCGCCAGCAAGTCCGAGCGCAGTCGCTCGCGCGAGTTCGCATTGCAAGGCCTGTACCAGACGCTGGTTGGCCGCAACGAAATCGCCGACGTCGATGCCTTCACGCGCGACCTGGCGGGTTTTTCCAAATGCGATGCGCTGCACTTCGACACCCTGCTGCACGGCTGCGCCGATAGCATGGGCGCACTCGACGCGCTGATCGTTCCGCTGCTGGACCGCAAGCTCGAAGAAATCTCGCCAATCGAGCGCGGCGTCATGTGGATCGGCGCCTACGAACTCCAGCATTGCCTGGACGTGCCCTGGCGTGTTGTCCTGAACGAATGTGTTGAACTGGCCAAGGAATTCGGTGGCACCGACGGTCACAAATACGTCAACGCGGTTCTCAACGCGCTGGCACCGCAACTGCGCGCTGCGGAAGTCGGTGCAGACCGGGGCCAGACGCGACCATGAGAATTTCGGCGCGGGCCGAGCGCATTGAACCCTTCTACGTAATGGAGGTCGCCAAGGCGGCTTCGACACTGGCGCGCGAAGTGGCGCACAGCGCTTCGCCCATGGTCTTCCTCAACATCGGCGAGCCGGACTTCACGGCGCCGCCTCTGGTGCAGGAAGCGGCTTGCCAGGCTGTGCGCGACGGCCTCACGCACTACACGCAGGCCACCGGAATGCTGGCGCTGCGCGAGCGCATCAGCGACTGGTACTGGCAGCGCTTCGTGCTCAAGGTTCCGGCCAGCCGCATCGTGCTGACAGCCGGCGCGTCTGCCGCGCTGCAATTGGCCTGTCTGGCACTGATCGAGGCCGGCGACGAAATCCTGATGCCCGACCCGAGCTACCCCTGCAACCGGCATTTCGTCAGCGCTGCCGATGGAACGGCTGTACTGCTGCCGACGACAGCCGTGGAGCGCTTCCAGTTGACGGCAGACCAGGTGCTCTGCGCCTGGGGGCCCAAGACGCGTGGCGTGCTGCTGGCTTCACCATCAAACCCGACCGGCACCTCGATCGACCCGACAGAGTTGCGCCGCATTCACGAGGTGGTGAGCAGCAAGGGTGGCATCACGCTGGTGGACGAAATCTACCTGGGTCTGAGTTTCGACGCGCGCTACGGCCAGAGCGCGCTGGCCATCGCCGACGACATCATCAGCATCAACAG
>CAITXW010000504.1 GCA_903896425.1 uncultured beta proteobacterium
AGTACCCTCAGAGCGCCGGTTTCTTGTCGGCGCTCGATATGGAGGCGTTCGAGTTTGAGCGCTGGCGGGAAATCGCTGCGTTTGACGCCGCGCAGTTGGCAGCTTACGTTGAGCGCGGTTGCGCGATGGACGAGAAATACAAAAAACTTGCCAGCCTGGTCGCCGAGAGCGCGCAAACCCTCACCTTCAATGGTCAGGCTGGCTTGATGGTCAATGCGCCCGGCATTTTTCACAGTCTGGTTGGCCACATGCTCTCCGAAAAGAGCGGCACTTTTGCACTGATGTGGAGCATCGATAAAACCGGTGTCGTCAAAGTTGGCTTGCGCTCACAACCGGACTTTAATTGCATTCCTCTGGCCGAGAGCATGCACGGTGGCGGCCACGCCCAGGCCTGCGGCTTCAAGATGGGGCCGCAACGCCTGCCGGAACTGCTCAGCGGTCGCTTTGACGCCAAGGCCTGAGCTGGGCCGTCGCTTTCACCTTCAGCCACCAGGCTCGCATCCAACAAAAAACGCATCCATGCAGGGCCAGTTATTCACCCAGGGTTTTTTGAGAGGTGACCTGGCATCAAATCCATAACGGCTTGGCCATTCGCGGTCGACACTAGACGTCAGTGTTGCCGCTGCCTCTGCGCACACGCCGCACAAATGCAGGCCACGCCGCGAGCCTCCTCGGGAACACTTGACAGCAGCGCCGCGTCGAACGTGACCTGCGTGCACCAGCAGGGCAGCTGCTTCACGCCGGTTTCACGCTCAACTTCCATCGCGCACTGATTGGGCTTGCCGCACAACGGGCAGCGGTTGGGGTCGATACCCCTGATGGTTTGGCTCAAGCCGCCGCCTTCACCTTCAAGCGCCACGCATGCAGTAGCGGCTCGGTGTAGCCACTGGGCTGCGCCAAGCCTTTGAACACCAGATCGCACGCCGCCTGGTAGGCCATCGAAGTGTCGAAGTGACCGGCCATCGGTTTGTAGAGCGGGTCGAGCGCGTTCTGCTGGTCCACCACGGCGGCCATGCGCTCAAAAGTTTCTTTGATCTGAGCCGCTGTCGCAACGCCATGAAGCAGCCAGTTGGCCATGTGCTGACTGCTGATGCGCAGCGTGGCGCGGTCTTCCATCAGGGCGACGTTGTGGATGTCGGGCACCTTGGAGCAGCCTATGCCCTGATCGACCCAACGCACCACGTAACCCAATATGCCTTGCGCGTTGTTGTCGAGTTCCTGCTGGATCTCGGCGGCACTCCAGTTGCGCGTGGCCGCCAGCGGCACTTGCAGCAAGCCACTCAGCAGTGCGTCGTGTTCCTTGTCGGCATCGATTTTTTCCAGCTCTTTCTGCACGTCGCTGACCAGCACCTGGTGATAGTGCAGCGCGTGCAGCGTGGCGCCGGTCGGGCTGGGCACCCAGGCGGTGTTGGCGCCGGCCAGAGGGTGCGCAATTTTTTGCTCCAGCATGGCTTTCATCAGGTCGGGCATGGCCCACATGCCTTTGCCGATTTGCGCCTTGCCGCGCAAGCCGCAGGACAGGCCGACCAGCACGTTGTTGCGCTCGTAGGCTTGGATCCAGGCGCTGGCCTTCATGTCGCCCTTGCGGATCATGGCGCCGGCCTGCATCGTGCTGTGCATCTCGTCGCCGGTGCGGTCCAGAAAGCCGGTGTTGATGAAGGCGACACGGCTGCTGGCGGCCGCAATGCAGGCCTTCAGGTTGACGCTGGTGCGGCGTTCTTCGTCCATGATGCCGAGCTTGACCGTGCTGTCGGCCAGTCCCAGCATTTTTTCGACGCGGCCGAACAGTTCGCTGGCGAAGGCGACTTCCGCCGGGCCGTGCATCTTGGGCTTGACGATGTAGACCGAGCCCTTGCGCGAGTTGCGGATGGCATCTTTTGCCGTGCGCTGGAGGTCGTGCATGGCGATGGTGGTGGTCACGACGGCGTCCAGAATGCCTTCGGGAATTTCGCGCACCTGGCCCTGCTTGTCGGTGTAGAGGATGGCCGGGTTCGTCATCAGGTGGCCGACATTGCGCACGAACATCAGCGAGCGTCCGTGCAGCGTGACGGCTTTGCCCTTGCCAGACGGTGGGGTGTAGAGGCGGTCGCCATTGAGGCCGCGGGTAAAGGTCTGCGCGCCCTTGCTCACCTCTTCGGTCAGCGTGCCTTGCAGAATGCCAAGCCAGTTGCTGTAGGCCAGCACCTTGTCGTCGGCGTCAACGGCGGCGACCGAGTCTTCCAGATCGAGGATGGTGGAGAGCGCTGCTTCGAGCACCAGGTCGCACACGCCAGCCGGGTCGGTCGCGCCAATCGGTGTCGTGCCGTCGATCCGGATGTCCAGGTGCAGGCCGTTGTGCTGCAGCAGCACGCTGCTCGGGGCTTTGGCATCGCCCTGGTAGCCAATCAGTTGCGCCGGGTTTTGCAGGCTGGTGCTGCCACCATCGGCCAGTTTGACCGCCAGCTTGCCGTCCTTGATGCGGTAGCCAACCGAGTCCAGGTGCGAGCCCTTGCGCAGCGGCGCTGTGCGATCCAGCACGTGGCGTGCGTATTCGATCACCTTGTCGCCGCGCTTCGGGTTGTAGCCCTTACCCTTTTCGCAGCCATTGGCTTCGCTGATGGCGTCCGTGCCATAGAGCGCGTCGTACAGGCTGCCCCAGCGTGAATTGGCGGCGTTGAGGGCGTAGCGCGCGTTCAGGATCGGCACCACCAGTTGCGGGCCGGCTTGCACAGCGAGTTCGGCGTCGACCTTGGCGGTGCTGATGCGGACCTTCTTTGGCACCGGCACCAGGTAGCCGATTTTTTCCAGAAAGGCGCGGTAGGCCGCCATGTCGGCAACCGGCCCCGGGTGCGCGCTGTGCCAAGCGTCAAGTTCGCTTTGCAGGCGGTCGCGCTCGGCCAGCAGCGCGATGTTCTTCGGTGCCAGATCGGCCACGATGGCATCAAAGCCTTTCCAGAATTTGGCGGAACTGATGCCAGTGCCGGGCAGGACTTTTTCGTCGATGAACTGCTGCAGAACGCTGGCGACTTGCAGGCGGTGGAGGGTGGTGCGTGAGGTCATGGTGTGAGACTCTTTGAAAAGGAAGGGGATGGGAAAAAAGCAAGCACATCGCGCAGGCTGTTGCCGCTGCGTGTGGGCTCGGTGCCGAGTTCTTCAAACGGCAACTGGTAGCGGTTTACCCACAGCGTCTGGTAGCCGTACCAGGTGGCGGCCAGCGCGTCCCAGGCATTGCTGCTGACGAACACGATCTGGTCGGCCCTTAAGGCCATGGCCTGCTCACCCAGCGCGTAGGCCTCGGGGTGGGTTTTGTACTTGCGGATCGGATCGACACTGATGACGTGATCAAGCAGGCCGTCCAGGCCTGCTGACTTGACTGCGAGGTTCAGCATGGCGGCGTCGCCGTTGCTCAGAATGCCGGTCGGGATGCCCTGCGCCTTGAGTGCGCTCAGCACGTCCCTGACTTCGGGGAAGGCGCTCAGGTGCCGGTACTGGTTCATCAGGCGCTCGATCTGCGGCTCGAAGTCCGCGCCCGCTGCTTGTGTCGGCGCAACGATGCGCTTGAGGGCGTAAACCAGCGCGGCGCGTGTCAGCGCCCAGAACGGCTGGTAGTGCGCGCCGTGGTTGCTGGTGGTGACCAGTCGCGTGTACTCGATCTGTTTGTCGCGCCAGAGCAGACTCAAAGCCTGGCCGTGGCCCGGAAAAAGTTGCTCGGCCAGCAGGCCGACGCTGTAGACGTCGAACAGCGTGCCATAGGCGTCAAACAGCACGGCACGCGGTGTTTCAGCGCTGCGGGTGCTGGACTTCTCGGTGGCAGTGGGCCTTGCTTTGGACATGGCTCAACTGTATTCGATACATTCAAATCGATTAATGGCCAATTTAGTCATTTATCTGTGACTAAAACGTTTGCAATCAGATTTGAACGCGGGTTCCGAGCTCGATCACGCAGTTGTTTGGCAATCGGAAGAACCCCGCGACGCTGCCGGCGTTGCGTGACATCAGGGCAAAGAAGGCTTCGCGCCAGTGCGCCATGCCGGCGCCGCGTGTCGGCACCACCGTTTCGCGGCTCAGGAAGTAGGAGGTCTCAAACAGGTTGATCGGCAACCCCTGCGCGCGACAGAGTTCCAGCGCCTTCGGGATGTCGGGTGTGTTCTTGAAGCCGTAGTTCACCTGCACGCGCCAGAAGCCCGTCACCAGTGGCGTTATCTGCACGCGCTCCTCGAACGCGATCCAGGGCACGTCGTGAAAAGCCACGGTCAATATCAGGTTGCGCTCGTGCAGCACCTGGTTGTGTTTGAGGTTGTGCATCAGGGCTTGCGGCACGGTATCCGGATTCGCCACGGCGTAGACCGCGGTGCGCGAGACGCGGTGGATTTCGTCGCCGGCCAGCGCCGTGATGAAAGGCAGCAGTTCGGGGTCGTCATTGCGCAGGCTCTCGATCAGCAACTCGCGCCCGCGGCGCCAGGTGGCCATCACGGTGAAGATGGCGCCACCGAGCACCAGCGGGAACCAGCCGCCTTGCAGGAACTTGAGCGCGCACGAGATGACCAGCAAGGCGTCCAGGGCCAGGAAGACACTGGTCGCCGCCAGCGCCAGCGGCAGCGAATAGCCCCAGCCGTCGCGCAGCACGAAGTAGGTCAGCAGCGTGGTGATCAACATGGTGACCGTGACCGCGATGCCGTAAGCCGAAGCCAGCGCCGATGAACTGCCAAAGCCAACCACGGCCAGCAGCACCGCAACCAGCAGCGCCCAGTTGACCTCGGGCATGTAGATTTGGCCGGCTTCGCGGGCCGAGGTGTAGTTCACCTGCAGACGCGGCAGCAGACCGAGTTGCACCGCCTGCTTGGTCATTGAATAGGCGCCGGATATGACGGCCTGCGATGCGATCACCGTCGCCAGTGTCGCCAGCACCACGACCGGCAGCAGCCAGGACGCGGGGAACATGCGGTAAAACGGGTTTTCCAGCGCGCTGGGGTCGCGCATCAGCAGCGCGCCCTGGCCCATGTAGTGGATCGTCAGCGCGGGCAATACCAGGCCAACCCAGGCCAACTGGATCGGACGTTTGCCGAAATGCCCCATGTCGGCATACAAGGCCTCGGCGCCCGTGAAGGCCAGCACGATGGCGCCAACCGCGACAAACATGTGCCAGCCCTGTGCGCGCAGAAAAGCCAGGCCGTTGAGCGGGTTCAGGGCGTTAAGGATCTGCGGTTCGCGCAGGATCTGCGCCACGCCACTGACGGCCAAAACCGCGAACCAAATCATGATGATGGGGCCGAACAATCGCCCGACCAACGCCGTGCCAAAGCGCTGCATGGCAAACAGGCCAATCAGCACCGTGATCGAGATCGGCAGCACATAGGGTTTGAGCAGCGGTGTGACCACCTCCAGCCCCTCGACCGCGCTGAGCACCGAGATCGCCGGCGTGATCACGCTGTCGCCGTAGAACAGCGCGGCACCAAAGACGCCGGTCAGCAACAGTACGGTGCGCCGCTTCTGATTTTTTCCGCCAGCGTGCGCAGCCAGCGCTGTCAGGGCCATGATGCCGCCTTCGCCGCGGTTGTCGGCGCGCAGAATCAACAGCACGTATTTCAGGGTGACGACCAGCATCCAGCCCCAGAAAATCACCGACACGGCGCCAATCAGATGGGTCGCATCCAGCGCAACCCCGCTGACGGGGTTGAAGATTTCCTTCATGGTGTAGAGCGGGCTGGTGCCAATGTCGCCATAGACGACGCCCATGGCGCCCAGTGTCAGTACGGCCAGGCCTTCGCGGCCTTGAGATTTAACCATTGCGAGCGATCAACAGTGAACAGGGCGCCACTGTGGCGGCTTGCGCATCAGGAACGCATATGGATTTGTTCGCTTTAAGTATCAGCCAGGCGGTAGCCGACGCCCGTTTCAGTCAGCAGATGGCGCGGCTCGCTCGGGTTGCGCTCGATCTTGGCGCGCAACTGTGCCATGTACAAACGCAGGTAGTGCGTGTGCTCAGTGAATTCCGCGCCCCAGACGTCGCTCAGCAATTGCCGGTGCGTCACCACCCGCCCGGCGCTGCGCACCAGCCGTGCCAGCAGATTGAATTCAGTCGGCGTCAGATGCAGCGCAACACCCTCGCGCTCGACCCGGTGCGTGCCCAGATCGACGTGCAGGTCGTCCAGCGTGTGCGTCGTGACGGCTGCGGCCAGACTCGTGCCACGATGGCGCAGGGCCACGCGCATGCGGGCCAGCAGCTCGGCGATGCCAAAGGGCTTGGTCAGGTAATCGTCGGCACCGGCGTCGAGCAGTTCGATCTTCTGCGCTTCCTGATGCCGCGCCGATACCACGATGACCGGCACCGCATGTTGTCGGCGCAACTCGCGCACCAGATCCACGCCGTCACCATCAGGTAGCCCGAGATCGAGTATGAGCAGGTCGGGCGCACTGTGTTGCAGCAGCGCGCGTGCTTCGCTCAACGAGACGGCGGTCTGCACGGAAAAACCCTCGACCGACAGCGATGACTGCAGCAGCGAGCGAATCTCGCGGTCGTCCTCAACCACCAGTACCCGTAAACTCATTGGGTATCCTGCTGTGGTTGTGCTTCGGCCATTGGCAGCGTCGCGAAGAAACAGCTACCGCCGCCTTGGCGGTTGCGAACTGTCAGGCTGCCGCCATGCGCCACGGCGATGGCACGGCACAGCGCCAGACCGAGCCCGGCACCGCGTTGGCCGGAGCGGTCACCGCGCTGATAGGGCTCGAAAATCCGTTCCTGCTCGGCTGGTGCAATGCCGGCTCCCCGATCCTTGACCGCCAGTACCAAGAACTGGCCTTTTTGTTTGACGCTGAGCTCGATCTCGCCGGCGCTGTATTGCAGTGCGTTGTCGAGCAGGTTGGCCAGCATTTGCGCCAGCAGCACCGGGTCGGATTTGAGCAGGGGCAGCGTCGACGGCACGCTGGCGCGGATGCGCCGTGTGCTGTCGCGCTGGCGCACGCGTGCCAGCACCGCGCCGACGATTTCTTCCAGCGATTCCCAATCACGCTGGATATCCTTGTGCTGGCTGGTGAGTCGCACCAACTGCAGCGTGTTCTCTGTCAGGGTAGAGAGGTAGGCCGCTTCGCTGGCGATGCTGGCCAGCAGACGCTCGCGCTCCGCTTCGCTGAGCTTTTCGCGTTGGGTTTGCAGGACCGAGGCGGCACCAACGATCGCTGCCAGCGGCGTACGAACGTCATGCGACACCGCCGCCAGGAAAGTGCTTTGCATTTGCTGGCGTTGCGCTTCGGCTTGCGCCGCATGCATTGATGCCGCCAATTGCGCGCGACTCAGACTTTGCGCCAGCAGCGTGCACAGGGCTTGCGCGTGCTCGCGGCCATCGTTGTCGTCGGCGTGTGCCGGCCAGACGCGCGCCGCACCCGTTGCTTGTTCGCCGTCACCCAGCGGCAAATACCAGGCGTTCAGACCTGGCCAGCGCCCGGTACCGGGACCGAGTACCGCGTTTTCTTTCATGCAGCACCGCAGGCCGTCGAGCCAGTCCTGCGGCAAATCGGCGTGGTTGGCGCTATCGTTTGCTGCGGCCATCAATTGCAGGGTGTTCGGGCCTTCAAATGCGGCGTCGAGCGCGGTTTGGCCCAGCGCCAGCATGGTGTTGGGTGTGTCGGCTATTGCCAGATCGGTGGCCAGCGCCTGCAACTGGCGTGCCCGTTGCGCGTTCAGGGTCGCGTGGCGTGACTCACGTCGCACGCTGGCGGCCAGGTGGCTGATGACCAGGGCTACCACCAACATTACCACCAGCGCGATCAGGTGCTCACGGCTTTCGACATCAAAAGTCCAGCGCGGCGGGACGAAGAAAAAGTTCAACGCCGTCACGGCGGCGATGGCGCAGACGGCGGACTGGACCCAATCGAGACGGTAACTGGCGATGACGATCGCCAGCACGTAAACCATGGCGTGGCTGGTCAGTGTCAGATAGCTGTCAAACAGCGCGCAGACCAGGGTGGCAGCGCCCAGCAGCAGGCCAACAACGCCCCAGCCTCGCAGCGTGTGCGCGCTCGGTGCCGGCTGTGGAGAAACATGAACCATGCGCCCAGCGTACCACCGCCGGTATCAGGATTGCATCAGGATGGTCGCACCGGTCTCTAAAATCAGTTCATCCCTGAACCTGCGAGCGACATGAACCAAGTAACTGATACTGCAGCGGCTGCGGCCCTGCCCCTGGCTGGCCTGCGCGTGGTCGAATTCACGCACATGGTGATGGGCCCGACCTGCGGCATGGTGCTGGCCGACATGGGCGCCGAGGTCATCAAGGTCGAACCAATCGAGGGCGACCGCACGCGCCACTTGCTGGGCGCAGGCGCCGGGTTCTTTCCACTCTTCAACCGCAACAAGAAGAGCATCGCGATCAACCTGCACGCCCCCGATGGGGCGGCCGCTGCGCGCAAGCTCGCCGAGAGTGCGGACGTGGTGCTGGAGAACTTCAAGCCCGGCACCATGGCCAAGTATGGGCTCGATTACGCGGCGCTGTCCAAAGTCAATGCGCGCGTGATCTACGTCAGCCACAAGGGCTTCCTGCCCGGCCCCTACGAGCACCGCACGGCGCTCGACGAGGTGGTGCAGATGATGGGGGGACTGGCCTACATGACCGGGCGTCCGGGCGACCCGCTGCGCGCCGGCACCAGCGTCAACGACATCATGGGCGGCATGTTCGGCGCCATTGGTGCGCTCGGTGCACTGATCCAGCGCGGCATCACCGGCAAGGGGCAGGAAGTGCAAAGCGCACTCTACGAGAACAATGTGTTTTTGGTTGGCCAGCACATGCTGCAGTACGCCATTACCGGCAAGCCGGCCGCACCGATGCCAGATCGCATCTCGGCCTGGGGTGTGTACGACGTTTTCACCGTGAAAGATGGCGAGCAGATCTTTCTGGCCGCAGTCAGCGATTCGCAATGGGCCACGTTCTGCGAGGCACTGGGTTTTGCCGATCTGAAAGCCGACCCGCAGTACGCCAACAACAACCTGCGCGTGCAGGTGCGCGCTACGCTGATACCTTTGTTGCGCCAGCGTCTGGCCAGTCACAGTGCGGCCGATCTGACCGCGCTTTTCGAGCGTGTTGGCCTGCCGTATGCGCCGATCCGCCGACCCGAAGAACTCTACGACGACGAGCACCTGCTGGCCACCGGCGGTCTGGCCGACATCATCCTGCCTGATGGCGAGCGCGCCGGGCAGAGCACCAAGACCACGCTGTTCCCGTTCACCATGGACGGCCGGCGCCTGGGCGTGCGACTGCAGCCACCGACCATGGGCCAACACACGACCGCGCTGCTGTTGGCGCTCGGTTATGACGAGGCGGCCATCGCAGCGCTGCGCCATGCCGGCGCGGTGGCATGAATGGCGGGAAGCCACAAGGCGGTATCGACCTGCTTCAGTCGTCAGGCGCCGGCCACCGTTCAAATGCAGCCAAAACCAGTGCAATAAATCGACGAGCCCGTAGAATTTTGACTTTTATGGCGGTAATCTACAGCCATGGCCAAGTTCAAGCAGATTGAAACCTTTGTTGCGGTCGCGACCCGCGGCAGCCTGACGGCAGCAGCCCGGGCTGAAGACGTGGCGCCGGCGATCATCGGGCGGCGGCTGGACGCGCTGGAGCAGCGCCTGGGTGTCAAACTGCTGCTGCGCACCACCCGGCGCATCACGCTCACGCACGAGGGTAGCGCCTTTCTGGAAGACTGCCAGCGTTTGCTGGCCGACTTTGCCAGCGCCGAAGCCAGCGTTTCGGCCGGCGGTGTCAAGGCCAGCGGCCACTTGCGCATGACAGCGCCGGCCGGTTTCGGTCGTCGTCACGTGGCACCGCTGGTGCCGCGTTTTCGCGAGCAGCACAGCGATGTCAGTATTTCGCTCAATCTGAGTGACCGCGTGGTTGACCTGGCGGGCGAGGGTTTCGATTGCGCGGTGCGGGTCGGCGACATGCCCGACTCCAGTCTGGTCAGCGTGCGTCTGGCCGATAACCGGCGTCTGTGCGTGGCGACCCCCGCTTACCTCAAGCGCCACGGCACGCCGCAGCATCCGGCCGATCTGGCGCGCTTTGATTGTCTGGCGCTCTCAAGCGACGCCTCGCAGACGCGTGGCTGGGCGTTCCGGGTGCCCAAGGGTGACAGCACGGAACTGGTTTACCTCAAGCCCGGTGGCCCGCTTGATTGTTCGGATGGTCAGGTGCTGCACGACTGGTGTCTGGCCGGCTATGGCATTGCCTGGCGTAGCACCTGGGAGGTGGAGGCCGAGATCGCCGCCGGCAGCCTGGTGGCACTGCTGGAGGATTTTGCGGCGCCGGCCAATGGCATTTACGCGTTGTTTCCGCACGCCAAGCACTTGCCGCTGCGCGTGCGGCTGTGGATCGATTTTCTCAAGCACCACTACGGCCAGCCTGGTTTCTGGCGCGCGCAATGAAGGGCCTGATTCTTTGCGCCGATGACTTTGCGGTTCACGCCGAGGCTTCGCGGGGCATTGCGCAACTGGCGCAGCAGGCGCGGCTCAGCGCCACCAGCGTCATGGTGCTGTCACCGCGCTGGGCGCAGGACGCGGCGCTGCTGCAGGACCTGCGTGGGCGCATCGATGTCGGCCTGCACCTGGACTGGACCAGTGACTTTGCACTGGCCAGCGGCCATGGCCTGTCGCTGCACGCGGCCATGTTCAAGGCCGCGCTCGGCGGCTTTGGCCGGGGTGCGGCGCTGGCGGTGACACGCGCTGTGATCGAACGCCAGCTCGACGCCTTTGAGGCGCACTGGGGCGCGCCGCCCGATTACGTGGACGGGCACCAGCACGTGCAGCAGTTTGCCGGCATCCGCGAAGCGCTGGTGCAGGCGCTGGTGGGCCGTTACGGCGCTGGCGCTGCCATGCCTTATGTGCGGATTTCGCGCGCGCCAGCGGGTGCGGCTGACACCAAAAGCCGCGTCATTGCCGCCATGGGTGCTTCGGCGCTCGAAGCACGGTTGGCGGTGCATGCGCTGCCACGCACCACGGCCCTGCTCGGCATCTACGACTTTGCCGGCGACACGCAGCGTTTTGGGCAACTGATGCAGTTCTGGCTGGCACAGGCGCCAGCGCACAGCATCATCATGTGCCACCCGGGGCAGGCAGCGGTGCACGACGACGCGATCGGCGCAGCGCGCGCGCGCGAGTTCGCCTACCTCGGTGGCGCGGCCTTTGCCGATGCACTGGCCCAAGCCGGCGTGCTCCTGGTCCGGGGTGCGGCGTTCGCCGCTCGCTAGAATCGCGCCGTGCCCACCTCCCTGACTGAACGACAAAAATCCTGGCTGACCCTGCTTGGTTTCTGGCTTGTGCTGCTGCTGCTGGCGATGCTGCGGCCGCTGGCCGTGCCGGACGAAGGCCGCTACGGTGAAGTGGGGCGCTGGATGCTGCAAAGCGGCGACTGGCTGACACCGCGCCTGAACGGCATACCGTTTTTCCACAAACCGCCCTACCTCTACTGGCTCGAAGCGATCTCGCTGGCGACTTTCGGCGTTAATGAATTGGCACTGCGTCTGGTGCCGGCCCTGCACGTGGGGCTGATGCTGGTGGCCTTGTACCTGTCGGCGCGCGCCATCAGCAGCGAGCAGGTTGCGCGGCGTGCCGCCATCATGCTCGGCAGCAGCCTGGCTTTCCTGCTGGGCGGCCAGTACATCAACCACGACATGCTGGTGGCAACCTGGATTGGCGTTGCGATCTGGTGTTTTGCCTTTTCCTTCATGGCGGGCGAGAAACCCGATGCCGTGCTGGCGCGTTTCGGCTTTATGGCCTGTGCGCTGGGCATGTTGAGCAAGGGCCTGATCGGCATTGCACTGCCGGGCATGGTGATGCTGGTCTGGTTGCTCTGGACACACCAGTTGCGCAAGATTTTGTACCTGCCCTGGCTCAGCGGCCTGGCGCTGTTTGCGGGGATTGCGCTGCCCTGGTTCGTCGTTGCCCAGCAGAAATACCCGCAGCTTTTCAATTACATGTTCATAGGCCAGCAGTTCAACCGCTATACCGCCGCCACTTACAACAACCCGCAGCCTTGGTGGTTTTACCTGGCATCGGTGTGCTTGCTGCTGTTCCCCTGGGTTTTCTTTGCCGTCAATCCGTTTGGCCGCAAGGCGCAAGCCGGATCAGACCCAACGGCGTCAGTGAGCGTGAGTCGTCCGTGGTTAAGTTTGTGCTGGATATGGGCTGGCGTCATCATCGCTTTCTTTTCCGTTCCGCACTCGAAGCTGATCGGTTATGTGTTGCCGGTGATGCCGGCGCTGGCGTTGCTCGCGGCGCTGGGCTGGCAGCGCAGCATGGCGCAGCGCCGTCACGCCGGACGAATTTTTGCCGCCCTGTGCGCCCTCAACATCGGCATTGCGTTGTTGATCGTGACGCAGGTCGGGCCCATCACACGCGACAGCCGCACGCAGGACGTCGCTCGGGTACTGGCCTGTGCGCAGTTGCCCGGTGATACGGTCTATGTGACGAATGCCTACCCCTACGACCTGCCGTTTTACGCACAGCTGCGCAAACCCATGGTGGTGCTGGAGAATTGGCCGTTTCTGCGCCAGCAGGCCGGCGATGGTTGGCAGCGTGAGCTGTTTGAAGGATCGGACTTTGACGCGCAGGCGGCCAAGGTGCTGCGCTTGCCGATTGAACTGAACAGCGCCGGGGTCCAGGCTGGCAACTGGCTGGTGGCGCGCATTGGCAGCAAGAGCGCGGAAGGCTTGATCGGCTGGAAGATCTATTACCAGGGTGCCGGCTGGACGCTGTACCAGTCGGCGGGTCCTTCAGCGCCGGAACGCCCAGAAGCGACTGAGAACAAAGGTCTGAGCGGCTGCAAAGATCAGCGCTAGCACCAGGGCTGCCAATGCTGGCCAGTGCAGCGCGCGCAGCAGCACAATAAACACCATTTCATTGCTGGCAAAACCGGCCAGCGCGGTGACGCCAAAGCGCACCAGGCTGGTGGTCACACTGGTTGCAGCGTCCCGGAAACTCAGCAAGCGGTGACCGGCAAAACTGACGAAGAAGGCAATGCAGAAACCCAGCGCGTTGGCCAGTTCCGGCCACATCTGGTGCTGTGCCAGCGTGAATACCAGCAGATGCGTCAGCGCTGCCGCGCCGCCGACCACCAGAAACCAGAAGGTTGAGGGGCTCAAAGCAGGGAAGCTTGCTGTTCGGATTGGCGCGCCGCTGCGGCTGCTCTGGACTCCGGGGCCGGCAGCCCGCGGCCCTGGCGTTCGCTGACGAGGTAGGCCGGACGCTGCTTGACCTCTTCGTAGATGCGGCCCACATACTCAGCCAGCACGCCAATCGAGAGCAACTGGATGCCGCTGAAAAACATCATGCCGACGACGATGGTGGCGTAGCCCGGTACTGCGATGCCGGTGATGAAATACTCGCCCACAACCCAGGCGCCGTAGCCCAGCGCGATGGCCGACAGCACGAGTCCGACCAGGGTCAATGCGCGCAGCGGCGCGATTGAGAACGCCAGAATACCGGTCAGTGCCAACGAGATCGAGCCGCGCAAGCCGAAATTGCTTTTGCCATCGGCGCGCGGCAGCGGTTGGTAGTCGATCGCCGTGCTGTTGAAGCCGACCCAGGCGTACAAACCCTTCATGAAACGGTTGCGCTCGGGCAGGCTTTTGAGTGCTTCCACCACCTTGCGGTCCATCAGGCGGAAGTCGCCCGCGTTGGCCGGGATCTGGACGCGGTTGCCGAAGTTCACCAGTTTGTAGAACAGACCGGTCAGGCTCACCTGCAGGCCCGACTGGTCGTCGCGCGTCTTGCGCACCGCGTAAACAACGTCGGCACCCTGTTGCCATTTCTCCAGCATGGTCGGCAGCAGTTCGACCGGATGCTGGCCATCGGCGTCCATCAGCAGCACGACGTCGCCGCGCGCGGCGTCGATGCCAGCGGTCAGTGCCGGCTCCTTGCCGAAGTTGCGCGAGAGTTTGAGGTAGACCAGTTCGCGGTGGCTGGCGCACAGGGTTTGCATGACCCCGGCCGTGTCATCGCGGCTGCCGTCATCGACGACGATCAGTTCGACGCGCCGACTCAAGGATGAGAGCGTGGCCAGGATGTGGGGTACCACCGTCCCGAGATTGCGCGCCTCGTTGAAGGCCGGAATCACGCAGGAGATGGAAGGGGTCAGGTTGGTGCGCAGCGTCATGGTCGCATCATGCCAAAAGAAAACCCGGTTCGGCCAAAGCCGGCAGATTTTTTTGGCGGGCCCGTAAAATCCGCCCATGCTCTCCGTAAAAATTGAATTGCTAGCCGTTCTGGCGCACACCCTGGAACAGATGTCGCCGGGTGCTGCCTCACGTGCCGTCTTCGAGTCGCCCAAGGTCGCCGCTCACGGCGATCTGGCCACCACCGCGGCCATGCAACTGGCCAAACCACTCAAGCAGAACCCGCGCCAGTTGGCCGAGACGCTGCGTCTGGCGCTGCTGGAGAGCGCGCCGTTTCAGCGCTGGGTCGAGGCGATTGACATTGCCGGCCCCGGCTTCATCAACATCAAACTCAAAGCCGAGGCCAAGCAGCAAATCGTGCGCGAGGTGCTGGCGCAAGGCACGGCTTTTGGCAGCCAGTCGCGCAACGGTCACCGCATGATGGTCGAGTTTGTTTCGGCTAATCCGACCGGCCCGCTGCACGTCGGTCATGGGCGCCAGGCTGCGCTCGGGGATGCCATCTGCAGCCTGTACCAGACGCAGGGCTGGGACGTGCACCGCGAGTTTTATTACAACGACGCCGGCGCCCAGATCGCCACGCTGGCCAATAGCACGCAACTGCGCGCCAAAGGCTTCAAGCCGGGCGACCCGCAGTGGCCCAGTGGTGAAAACGCTGCTGCCTACAACGGTGATTACATCGCCGACATTGCGGCCGATTTCCTGGCGAAGAAAACGGTTTCCTCGGATGACCGCGAATTTACCGCTTCGGGCGATGTCGAGGCGCTTGACGACATCCGCTTGTTTGCCGTGGCCTATCTGCGCCATGAGCAGGATCTGGACCTGAAGGCCTTTGCCGTCAAGTTCGATCACTACTTTCTGGAGTCCAGCCTGTACACCAGCGGCAAGGTTGATGACGTCGTGCGGAAGTTGCACGACGCCGGCAAGACCTATGAGCAGGACGGCGCGCTCTGGCTGAAGTCAACCGAGTACGGCGACGACAAGGACCGCGTCATGCGCAAGGGCGATGGCAGCTACACCTACTTTGTGCCCGATGTGGCCTACCACATCAGCAAGTGGGAGCGCGGTTTCGAGAAGGTGGTCAACGTGCAGGGCACGGATCACCACGGCACGATCGCGCGCGTGCGCGCTGGCTTGCAGGCGGCCAAGGTCGGCATTCCGTCGGGTTATCCCGACTATGTGCTGCACACCATGGTGCGCGTCGTGCGCGGCGGTGTCGAGGTCAAGATTTCCAAGCGCGCCGGCAGCTATGTGACGCTGCGCGACCTGATCGAGTGGACCTCGAAGGATGCGGTGCGTTTCTTTCTGCTCAGCCGCAAACCCGATACCGAGTACACCTTCGATGTCGATCTGGCCGTGGCCAAGAACAATGACAACCCGGTTTACTACGTTCAATACGCCCATGCCCGCATCTGCTCGGTGCTGGCGGCCTGGCGTGAGAAGGACGGCGGCGATGTCGCCAGCTTGGGTCAGGTTGATCTGGGCCCCTTGCAGAGCGCGCCGGCGCAGGCCTTGATGCTGCTGCTGGCGAAGTACCCTGAGATGCTGAGCGCCGCGGCGGCCGATTTTGCGCCGCACGACGTTACTTTTTACCTGCGTGAACTGGCGGCCTGTTATCACAGCTATTACGATGCCGAGCGCATTCTGGTCGATGACCCTGTCGTCAAGCAGGCCCGGCTGGCCCTGGTCGCCGCCACGGCCCAGGTGTTGCACAATGGCCTGGCCGTGCTGGGTGTCAGTGCCCCGCAGAAAATGTGAAGCGAGATCGAGATGCAACATAACAAGCAGCAACGCGGTGGAACCGTTCTGGGGTTTATCCTGGGCGTTGTGGTCGGTTTGACGGCGGCGCTGGCAGTCGCTGTTTACGTCACCAAGGTGCCGATTCCCTTTGTCAGCAAGAGCCAGAGCCGCAGCCCTGAGCAGGACGCGGCCGAGAGCAAGAAAAACAAGGACTGGGACCCCAACGCGCCCTTGTACGGCAAAAATCCGGCCAAGCCGGCGCTTGCGGCATCGGCGGCGGCCTCGGCTACTGAACTGGCAGCCAGTGCGGCCCCGTCGCCTGCAGCAAAAGTTGAACTCAAGCCCGCCGTCACGGCCGATCCGCTGGGCGATCTGGCCAGGGCGCGCGCCGCCGTCGCTGGTGAGCCCTTCATCTACTTTGTTCAGGTTGGCGCTTTCCGCACGGTGGAAGACGCCGAGAGTCAGCGTGCCAGGCTTTCACTCAGTGGGGTCGAAGCCAAGGTGTCGGAGCGTGAGCAGGCGGGCCGCGCCGTCTTTCGCGTGCGTGTCGGTCCTTTTGAGCGCAAGGAAGACGCCGAGAAAACCAAGGGAAAGCTCGATGCGACCGGCGTCGAGACCGCGCTGGTGCGCGTGCAGCGTTAGCGCAAGTGCACAAATGGGCCCGAACTTTTTGCAGCAGCCATGGTTGCATGGCTTTTTATGGAGTGTTTGTAGATGAAACGTCGTGATTTTTCCCTGACCCTGGGTGCTGCGCTCACCGGCACGGTTCTGTTTGATTCCAGCGCGCTGGCACAGGGCAAGAGCCCGGAAGCGGGTACTGATTACCAGGTGCTGGCGAAACCGGCCATGGTTGAGGCACCAGCCGGCAAGATTGAAGTGGTCGAGTTCTTCGGCTACTTCTGCCCGCACTGCAGTCACTTCGAGCCGACGTTCGAGGCCTGGCGCAAACGCGTGCCCAAGGATGTGGCCGTGCGGCGGGTGCCGGTCGCTTTCAACGACGCTGCGGTGCCGCAGCAACGCCTTTTCTATTCATTGGAGGCGATGGGGCTGGTTGAACGACTGCATGCCACGGTCTTTGCCGCCATTCATGTGGAAAAAATTGACCTGACCCGTGGGGACGCCATTGCCGACTGGGTTGCCAAGCAGGGTGTGGACAAGACCAAATTCCTCGAACATTACAACTCGTTCAACACCAATACCAAGGTGACGCGTGCCACGCAGCTACAGAGTGCCTACCGCATCGAGGGAGTTCCGACTGTGGGCGTGGCGGGTCGTTTTTGGGCCCAAGGCGGCCCTGACCGGGCCTTGCAAGTGACCGATTTCCTGATTGCCCTGGTTCGCAGCGGTAAATAAGCGCTGGCGGCTGTCGCTCGTTTGACGGCCAGCTCCTTCGCATAGATTGGGCGCTGACGGCGCTCGTTACAATCAAAAGGCAAGACGTCTTTGCAAGATTCGTGCCTTTATGAAATCATCCTGTTCCTCCCTTCTGCTGATTGGTGTCCTGGCCCTGGCTGGCGGTCTGGCACGTGCCGAAAAGGCCGACCGCGATAAGCCCATGAGTGTGGAAGCGGATGTCATGCGCTACGACGAACAGAAGCAGACCAGTCTGTTCAGCGGCAGGGTAATTTTGACCAAGGGCAGCATCCTGATCCGCGGTGAGCGCATCGATGTGCGAAAGGATGCCCAAGGTCATCAGTTCGGACTGATCAGCGCCGAACCCGGCAAACTCGCGTACTTCCGGCAAAAGCGCGAGGGGCTTGACGAGTTCATCGAAGGTGAAGGCGAGTCGATTGAATACGATGGTGCGGCCGACACCGTCAAATTTCTCAACAACGCCCAGTTGCGGCGCTACCGCGGCGCGACCCTGAGCGACGAGTTCACTGGTAACGTCATCTTTTACAACAACAGCAGTGAAGTGTTCAGCATCGATGGTGCCTCGGTCAAGAACGCGGCTGGAACGGCCGGCGGTCGCGTGCGAGCCATGCTCACGCCCAAGCCGTCAGCCGATGCGCCGGTTCCCAATGCGTCGGCGGCGTTGCCCCTGCGGTCATCCACTACCCTGGGCGGGGAGAAGAAGTGAGCTTGCCAGCTTCAGTTACTGAAGCCACCTCCAGGACCGATGGCGCTCGCTGCGGGAGCCGGCTTGAAGTCCATCACCTGCAGAAGTTTTATGGCAGTCGCAAGGCGGTCAAGGATGTATCGCTGGCGGTGTGTAAAGGCGAGGTGGTCGGCCTGCTTGGACCCAATGGGGCCGGCAAGACCACGTCGTTCTACATGATCGTCGGTTTGGTTCACGCCAGCGCTGGTGACATCACGATCGATGGCCAGTCGGTCGCCCACATGCCGATGCACCGGCGCGCGCGCCTGGGCCTGAGTTACCTGCCGCAGGAAGCCTCTATTTTTCGCAAGCTCAACGTGCAAGACAATGTGCGCGCTGTGCTGGAGTTGCAGCACGACGAACAGGGCAAGCCGCTGGCGCACGACGAGATCGAAAAGCGCCTGACTGGTTTGTTGCAGGAGTTGCGGGTCGAGCATTTGCGCCAGACACCGGCGTTGGCGCTCTCAGGCGGCGAGCGCCGGCGCGTCGAGATTGCGCGTGCGTTGGCGACCCAGCCGCGCTTCATCCTGCTCGATGAGCCCTTTGCCGGCATCGACCCGATCGCCGTGATCGAGATCCAGCGCATCATCAGTTTTCTCAAAGGCCGCGGCATCGGTGTCCTGATCACCGACCACAACGTGCGCGAGACCCTGGGCATTTGTGATCACGCCTACATCATCAGCGATGGCAGTGTGCTGGCGCAGGGTACGCCCGCCGAGATCGTCAACGACGCCGAGGTGCGTCGCGTGTACCTCGGTGAACACTTCAAAA
>CAITXW010000505.1 GCA_903896425.1 uncultured beta proteobacterium
CAAGGAGGGCGTCATCGAGATCCATTTTGCCGGTGCCCGCCTGGTGCTGCGCGGCAGCATTGATCCGACCAATTTGCGCAGTGTCGTGCTGGCACTTCGGCAAACAGCATGATCGGATTGCCCACGGGCACGCGGATATGGCTTGCCGCCGGACTGACCGACATGCGCCGCGGATTTGATGGTCTGGCCGCGCTTGCGCAAAGCGCGCTGAAGCAGGATCCGTTTAGTGGCCACGTCTTTGTGTTTCGAGGCAAGCGTGGCGACATCATCAAGCTGTTGTGGTGGGACGGACAGGGCTTGTGCCTGTTTGCCAAGCGATTGGAGAGGGGTCGCTTTATCTGGCCACAGGCGTTGAGCGGCTCAGTGGTTCTGACACCGGCACAACTGTCGATGCTGCTCGAAGGAATTGACTGGAGAATGCCGGTTCGCACAGCGCAGCCCACGCGTGCGGTATAGGTTATTTACTCTGCAGCAAATGGCAATTCGGTTGACAGTGAAAGCCCTCTGTTTCATTGGTGAATTTGCTGGCAAAGTAATGCCCCATGAGTTCCGAAGCGCTGCTACAGACCATAGAGACCTTGACAGAAGATGTCACGCAGCGCGACGTCACGATCAAGGCCCTGCGCCTGACCATCGAGAAGCTCAAGATCGAGCTCACGCATCTCAGGCGCATGCGATACGGCCGCTCCAGCGAGAAGATGGATGCTGCCCAAGCCCAATTGGAACTGCTGAGCGCGGCACTCGCGCCGCTGGTGCCGGTCAATGCAGCAGCGCACGACACAACGGGTGCAGCAGACAGCAATGTTGCTGACCTGGAGGGCGAGCGCAAGAAACGCAGCAAGAAATCTGCACAGTCAGCGCAAACCGGATTGCCTGAGCACCTTCCCCGCGAGGACGTGGTTCACAGTGCCTGCGCGGCCGACTGCAAATGCGGCGCCTGCGGCACCGGTTTGCAGCAAATTGGGCAGGACGTATCCGAAGTGCTGGACTACGAGCCCGGCAGTTTCAAGGTCATCCGCCACATTCGTCCGAAGTTCGCGTGCACCCAATGCCACATGGTCAGCCAGGCAGCGGCGCCGAGTCGGCCGATTAACCGTTGCATGGCCGGTGCCGGCTTGCTGGCCCAGGTACTGGTGAGCAAATACTGCGATCACCTTCCTTTGTACCGGCAAAGCCAGATTTACGCCCGCGCCGGCATTGACATCGAGCGCTCCACCCAGTGCGACTGGGTGGCGGGCTGCGCGAGCCTGCTCGAACCGCTGGTGCACAGCCTGCAAAAGTATGTCCTGAGCGCATACAAGATCCATACTGACGACACGCCGGTACCGGTATTGAGTCCTGGACGTGGAAAAACCAAAACTGCTCGACTATGGGTATACGCCCGCGATGACCGAACGTGGGCAGACCCCTCGCCACCGGCGGTGTGGTACCAATACTCCGAGAACCGCAAGGGTGAGAATCCAAGACGTCATTTGAGCGGCTTTGCGGGGGTATTGCAGGCGGATGCCTATGCTGCTTATGACAGGATCTTTGCGGACGGTCGAATCATCGAAGCTGCATGCTGGGCGCATTGCCGCCGAAAATTCTACGAAGTCCATGAGCGGCAGGACCACGCGCCCGGTACGCTGGCCCACCAGGCGTTGCTGCGCATTGGCAAACTCTACGCCATCGAACACGAGGTCCGCGGCAGGCCCGCTGAGCAACGCCATGATTACCGACAGCTGCATGCCAGACCGCTGCTACAGCAACTGTATCGCTGGCTGACCGAGACCCTGTCGCAGCTCTCGGCCAAGTCGCCAATGGCGATGGCCATTGGCTACGCGCTGAGCAACTGGCGCGCCCTGAATGTTTACGTTGACGATGGCCGCATTGAGATTGACAACAACACGGCCGAGCGTGCCCTGCGCGGGGTTGTTCTGGGTCGCAAGAATTTTTTGCACTTCGGCTCCGACAACGGCGGCGCCCGTGCGGCGGTCATCTACAGTCTGGTCGGGAGCTGCAAACTCAACGGTATTGATCCCTATGCCTACCTGCGCCATGTGCTGGGTCGCATCGCAGACCACCCCATAAACCGGGTTGCAGAGTTGTTGCCGTGGGCGGTTGCCGAGCGCCTCAACGCTGCCCGCCAGAACTTGCGCCTGGCGGCCTGAGAATCTGCACCTTTGGCAAAATGGTGTCCATGAATGACACCAAGCTGATTGAGGCGCTGTCAAACGCCAGCAGCCTCGAACTCTTCGAGCTCAGCAACATCATTGACCGACTGTTGGCTGATCCCAGACGCATCGTTGCCATACGCAACAAGCTCAACTTGGGCAAGTCCGTACAGTTCATGGATTGGCGCACCGGTCAGATGCGTTCTGGCAAGGTCGTCGCCATGAAAGACTCGCAGGTAACCATCAACGAGGAGGCCAGCAGATTGCAGTGGAAGCTGTCGTATGCGGCCATCGATCCGGGTGAGAACAACGAGCCGGTCGAAAGTTCATCGCCTGTCAACGATCAGCCCCCGCCCAAGAAGCTGGGTCCCGACGACTTCCGCCGCGGGGACAAGGTCTCATTTACGGACAAGTATTTGCAGCCACAGATCGGCACGATTACGCGCATCAATCAGCGAACTGCTTCCGTCGAATGCGATGGCGGCTCTGGCTGGCGTGTCCCGTTCGCAATGCTGCGCCACGTGATGGACATCTGACGGCAAGTCGCGATCAAGTCAAGAACGGTACAGGGCGGACGCTTACGACCGTCACGCTGTTTGCCAGATTGCGGGACTTGTTGACGTCAGCAAAAGCAAGAAGATCCGCCCCGGAGTTCGACCTTCACTTTCATTACGAATGCGGGCAACTTCGGTGATGCCCAATTGGGCGGCTCGGCACCGTCTTTTCCCCCGAACCCGTCTCCCAATGTTGTCATCCAATCAGCGCCCTGCCTGGGCGCATGTCTACGACTTTATAAATTCGTCTCAAAAATCCAACGGCCCGCCAACCCGCATGGATGCTAGGGCCGTGTCTACGACTTTATTAGCCTGTCTACGACTTTAATTGCGCGGAATAAATATCCACATAAAACTTGGACCCTTGAAGTGGACCCCAGAGTCCGGACAGACTTGAAGGTAGTTTAAGTTGCACTCGACTTCTCGCAGCTGGAC
>CAITXW010000506.1 GCA_903896425.1 uncultured beta proteobacterium
GCGAGCCGGCCAGGTCCAATTGCGCGGACGCCTCCAGCGCGTCGAGGTCAACGCTCACAGTCATTGATCGGTGACCCCGGCCCGGGCTTTATTTCGACGCGGTCTGGTAGACGTAGGCGTTTTGGGCGACCTTGGCCGCGCGGTACTCGCTGGCGGCATCGCGGTCAATCTTCTTGTCCCAGAGCAGGGCGCGGCCTTCGACTTGCCTGGCCGCCATTTGCGGGTCTTTGGCTTTGAGTCCGTTAATGAAGGTGCTGGCTTCGGACTGGTACATGGGGCGGTAAAAAATATACATGATCTGAACCTCTTTGGCGTATTTTAACGGGCTGGCGCGTCAGTCCTGCGCCGGCGTGTTGACGCATTTCACGGCGGCCGTCACGCCGCTTGCCAGGTCAGGGTAAAAGTTGGCATCGCCGACCCGGTTTACAAAGCCGCAGCGATGGGCGATGTCCAGTGGTTGATGACTCAGGCCGCAGATCAGCAAGCTGACGCCGCGGTTCTGGCAGGCGCGCGCCAGATCGTTCAGGGTGTCAGCGCCGGAAGAATCGACATAAAGCAGGTTTTTCAGGTCCAGCAGCAGCACCCGCTGCGGCAATTGGTCCTGCAGGTTTTCGATCAGCTTGACTGCGCCAAAAAACAAGGCGCCGTAGAGCCGGTAGCTTGCCAAGTGATGGCTTGCTGCTTCGCTCGATGCCAGTTCGGGGTAATCGGTGATGGCCACTTCCTCACAGCGCGACAGGCTGGAGATGCGGTAGATGAAGGTCAGGCAGGCTGCGACCAGCCCCACTTCAACGGCCACCGTCAAATCAAACACCACGGTCAGGAAGAAGACTGCCAGCAAGGTGACGCGGTAGGGCATGCGGTACTGACGCAGGTGCAGAAACTCGCGCCACTCGCCCATGTTCCAGGCGACAAACATCAGAATCGCCGACAGGCAGGCCAGTGGCACGTCCTTGGCCAGGGGTGCCGCGATCAGGATCACCAGCAGCAGGGTGATGGCGTGCACCATGCCGGCGATCGGGCTGGAAGCGCCGTTCTTGATGTTGGTGACGGTGCGCGCAATGGTTCCGGTGGCCGGCATGCCGCCAAAGAAGGGGCAAAGCACATTGGCAATACCCTGTGCCATCAGTTCCTGATTCGGATCGTGGCGGTCGTCGATCATGCCGTCTGCCACGCGCGCGCACAGCAGGGATTCGATCGCGCCCAGCAGGGCCAGTGTGGTGGTGGGAATGAGCAGAAACTTCGCACTCTCCCAACTGAAGTCGGGCAGTTGAAACGAGGGCAGCGTACTCGGGATGCCGCCAAAGCGGCTGCCGATGGTGTCCACCGGCAAGTCGAACAGGGAAACGGCCACGGTGGCCAGCACCAGCGCCACGATCGAGCCCGGGATCGGCGTCAGTTTGCCAGTGAACTGCACATTGCCGATCTTGGGCATGAAAAACTGCCAGACGATGATGACGGCCAGCGAAGCCCCAGCCAGCGCCAGAGCCTGCGGATTGATGGTGTGCAGATTCTTGCCGATGGTGGCGATGATGCCGAAAAAATCGGCCGGCATGACCTTCACTTGCAGACCCAGGAAGTCCTTGATTTGCGAGAGACCGATCAACACCGCAATGCCGTTGGTAAAACCGATCACCACCGATATCGGGATGAAGCGAATCAGGGTGCCGAGCTTGAGCATACCCATCACGAACAGCAGTACGCCTGACATGGCGGTGGCGATGATCAGGTTGCCCAGGCCGTAGCGCTGCACGATGCCATAGACGATGACGATGAAAGCGCCGGCCGGTCCGCCAATCTGCACCCGGCTGCCGCCCAGGCATGACACCAGAAAACCGGCAATGATGGCGGTGAAGATACCGGCTTCCGGCTTGAGCCCGCTGGCAATGGCAAAGGCCATGGCCAGCGGCAGGGCCACCACGCCCACGGTGAGCCCGGCACCGATGTCGCGCAGCAAGCGGGCCTGGTTGTATCCCTTCAGGGCCTCAATCAGCTTGGGGCGAAACTCGATTTTCATCCTCAGTGCACCCGCAGGCCCGGCTGCGCGCCGCTGGCGGGCTCCAGCACGTAGATGCCGGGGTTTGATTTTTCATCGCCGTGGCTGGCGGCCAGCACCATGCCTTCGCTGACGCCGAACTTCATCTTGCGTGGTGCCAGGTTCGCCACCAGCACGGTGAGCTTGCCGATCAGGTCTTCGGGCTTGTAGGCGCTTGCAATGCCGCTGAAGACGTTGCGCATGCGGCCCTCGCCGGCGTCCAGCGTCAGGCGCAGCAGTTTGGTCGAACCTTCGACCGCTTCGCAGTTGACGATTTTGGCAATGCGCAGGTCGATCTTGCTGAAGTCTTCGATGCCAATGGCGGGGGCGATCGCCTCACCACCCGGCAACAAACTTGCCGGCTCTGGAACGGCTGGCGCTTCAAACAGCGCTTCGAGTTGTTTGACATCGACGCGCTGCATCAGGTGCTGGTAGTTGCCGATGGTGTGTCCCGCACCCAGGGGCTGCTCGACGCTGGCAAAAGTCAGCGGTGCAACCGCCAGGAAGCTTTCCACCTGCGAGGCCAGCAGTGGCAGCACCGGTTTGAGGTAGGCGGTGAGCATGGCGAAGGTCTCGATGCAGACGGTGCAGACATCGTGCAAGCGCGCTTCCATGCCAGCCTGTTTGGCCAGTTCCCAGGGCTTGTTGGCGTCCACGTATTCGTTGACGCGATCGGCCAGCAGCATGGTTTCGCGCAAGCCCTTGGCGTAGTCGCGTTCCTCGTACAGCGTCTCGATGGCAGGGCGCGCGGCGCGCAGCAGCGCCAGCAGCGCAACGCCGTCGTCCGTGATGGCGCCAAGCTTGCCGTCAAAGCGCTTGGCGATAAAGCCGGCGGCGCGGGATGCGATGTTGATGTACTTGCCCACCAGGTCGCTGTTGACGCGCGCCATGAAGTCTTCCGGGTTGAACTCGACGTCCTCGTTGCGGCCGTTGAGTTTGGCGGCGATGTAGTAGCGCAGCCACTCCGGGTTCATGCCCAGGCTCAGGTATTTCAGTGGGTCCAGACCGGTGCCACGGCTCTTGCTCATCTTCTCGGCGTTGACGGTCAGAAAGCCGTGCACAAAGATCGCGTCCGGTGTCTTGCGGCC